>NZ_JBHNSQ010000063.1:0-7781 GCF_059085665.1 Actinotignum sp. usb-actsch-213 | reverse complement strand
ACTTTTACCATAATGTTTTCAATATGTAGGTATTCTTTAATAGTGATTGCACCTATGTCGTTGGGATCATTATGTTGAGAAAATCTGCCGCAGTCGGAGCTGCGCTAATACTTGTAGGTTCTGGGATAGGGGCTGTCACCTCCGCAGTGGCAGCTCCCTCGGCCGCGGGCGAGCTACCGGCCGGTTTTGTGCCTGCCGATGCGGTCGCCGATGTGACCTCGGTCGTGGTGAACGCGACCGGCAATAGCTGCACGGGCCGCACGCTCCGCACCGCCAAGCCGGATGATGGGAAAACCTACCCGGCCCAGGATAGTTACTACACCAATAGTGTGACGTACTGCCTGGATCAGTCTTTCGTTACCGGTGATAACAAAATTTCCTGGAACGCTGCCACGAAAACCCTGTGGTTCAATAATTATGTGCAGGACGCCGCGAACGCCTACAAGCGCGGCGTGTCCGTGGACACGGGCAAGATCGCTTCCGATGTGACGGTCAAGTTCAGCGGTACGAATGTTTTCACCGCGAGCGAGGGCGGCTACACCGCGAACGCCCTCTATTTTGCCGGTAACCAGGACGGCCTGTATAAATACGTCCTCGATTTTGATGGCGACGCCACCTTCGATGCCACAAATACGATCAATAAATATCCGGTCAATGTGGCCGATAGTGATCCGTCCGCTAAGTGGCTGAAGGGCGGCTCTATCGGGCTGGATTCTTCCGGTGCGCCGATCGAAATTATCGGTCAGGGAAAGCTCACCGCCGTGGGTAGGGATATTACCTGCGAAAAGTGCGGGAGCGGAGATAACAATACCGCGATGAGCACCGCGATTCGCAGCACCGCGGATCTTAGCATCGGCGGCAATGTTCAGGTCACGGCACGAGTGACCAACGAAACGGGTTTGGCAACCGGAATTAACGCCTGGAAGAACCTCAATATTGACGGTTCCCAGGGTGCTACGGTGACGGCGGAAGCCACCTCCAACACCTCCACGGCAACGGCGATTATGCAGGCCGGTGGCGGCGGTGTAGATAACACCGGCGACGTTATGAACATCACCAATGCGAAGGTCACGGCGCGGGCAACGGCGCAAGGAAAATCGAGTTACGGCTTGTACAGCAGGGGAAATCTCAATGTTGCTGGAACCGCGTCACTTGATGTCACGTCTTCTTCGCAATCTCAAGGGTACGGGGTATACGGCGAAGGCCAGGTAAAGGCCGACGGCGCAGCCACTCTCACGGTGGCCGCTTCCTCAGCGAATGTTGCTGGCGGAGTTGTGGGTGCCACCGGTGTGACCTTCGCGAGCACCGGTGAGAGCCTCATTAAGATGAACGGGGCCAAGAATGCCCCGGCGATCGTCGCTGCGGGTCAGGGCGCCTGCCGCTTCCTGGGCACGGGGGATGTTACCGCCCAAACCGTTGGTGGCTACGGCGCCTACCTCACCTGCCCGAATACCGAATTTGGGGAGCGTATCGGCGTGACCAAGCCCGGCACTTTTGCCCTGGCCGAATTTGCTGACGGTGCTTTTACGGTCGATGATAACCTCGACCGGAACAAGGCGGCCGGCCCGGCTGGTACCAGCCCCGTGTCCTCCAATACCCGTGCACGCTTCGTGGTCAATCACAAGGGGCAGCGCACCGGAAACTGGACGATTGGCCAGGGGTACGTGGCGCAGATCGGCACCACGGCGCAAACTGATTCCATTACCGGTCAGGTGACCGAACCTGGTTCGGCGCACTATCCGGATGGCACCGTGCGGCAGCATATTTTCACCGCGCCGCAAGCTCAGGTGGGCACGAGCGCGCAGCTGAGCATTTCGGCGGGGGAGCAGACTCTTCCCTTCGCCTGGTGGACGGTATCTGACCTGGCCACGCCAACCGAGCAGCTGAGCGCGGAGGCCCTCGGGCAGAATGCGCAGGAGAACCCGTCCGATAGTGCGCTGAGCTTCGCCATGCCGGCCGAGGATCTTACGTTGACGCCGGTGTACGGCAAGATCATTGTGCCCGCAGCGCCCGTGACCGCCCCGCAGCCCTGTGACGGGAGCGGAAGCGTGGCACCGGCACAGGTGACGCTGCCGGAGAATGAAGGCGTGACGTATGGAACGCCGGAAATCAACGGAAACACGGCAACCGTGATCGCTACGGCGAAACCCGGGTATCTCATTGCGAGTCCGGGTGCCGGGGCGAGCTACACGGTTGATAAGAATCATCGTGAGGCCACCTGGACCCTGGATCTCACCTCAACCGCGTGTGCTGCTACTCCATTGGAAAAGCCGGCGGTGACCCCGATTGCTCCGACGCTGGTTCCGGCAGATAGCTGCGGTACTCCAGCCACGGTCACCATTCCGGACTCCTCCTTTGTGGAGTACACCCGCACGGAGAATAACGGCACCGTGACCGTGACAGCGCAGCTTAAGGATCCGGAGCGTTACACCCTCGCCGCTGGCGCTACGACCGAGTGGAGCTTCGATATTTCCGCCCGCGCGTGTCCCGTGCCTGAGCCGCCGGTGAACCCGGATCCGCCGGTCGATCCTGCCCCGGAGCCCGGAACTCCGGGCGAGCCGAATGACCCGGGGACGCCGGGCACTCCGGAGAAACCAGAAGTGCCGGGTACCCCGGATCCGCAACCGGGTACGCCTGGAACGCCTGGAACGCCCGGTACGCCTGGAACGCCCGGAACGCCCAGCGATCCGAACACGCCGCAGGAGCCTGGAACACCCGGAACGCCGAGTGGGCCCGCTGGCCCGAGCGCTCCAGCTGACCCGAAGCCCGCGCCAGAGCAGAAGGCTCCGACGGTGAAGGTCAAGCGCCCCGCGGCCAAGCTCGCGCATACGGGCGCCGCGGCGGTGCCCGTGATTGCAGGAGCGGCCGCGCTCATCCTGGGCGGTTACGCGCTACGCCGTAAGTACCGCGGCTAAGTGAAATAGCAGGCCAGAAGCTTGATAGCTATCCCCTCGGGAACCTTGATAAAGTATTTGCGCAAAACCTTCACCGGTACCGCCGGGAAGGAAAACGTGGAAATACCGGGGAAACCGAGGGGATAGCGCTGTTTTCGCCCTCGAAACCTACCGTGGCGTATCTCATGAGTGAGCCATTGCGTTGTTGTCGCCGGCAAAAACACCTACGATGATTGACTGTGCGCAGCAGCCCCGTTGGGCACACTAAGGGAAATGTCAGGGGATACGAGATGATCGAACTAGCAGAGGTGGAGAAGATCTACCCGCGCCGCGGAGCGGAATCCGTGGCGGCGCTGCGCGGCATCTCGCTTACTATCCCCACGGGAGAAATCCACGGCATCGTTGGCGAATCGGGGGCGGGTAAATCCACCCTTATTCGCTGCCTCACCGCCCTGGAAAAACCCACCAGCGGCTCCATTCGCATTAACGGCGAAGATCTCAACGCGCTGCCGCCCTCGAAATTACGCGCGGCGCGGCGCACCATCGGAATGGTGTTCCAGGGCGGCAACCTGCTCGAGGCACGTACCGCCGCGGATAATATCGCCTATCCCCTCCAGATCGCCGGGGAAAAATCCGCGAAGATAGCCGAACGAGTGCGCGAGCTGCTGGGCGTCGTCGGCCTTGCTGATCGGGGCGATTCTTATCCTTCCCAGCTATCGGGCGGGCAGCGCCAGCGCGTGGCCATTGCGCGCGCCCTAGCCACCACTCCGTCAGTGCTGCTCTGCGATGAGCCCACCTCCGCACTGGATGCGGATACCACCTTGCAGATCCTGGAACTGCTACGCGAGGTTCGTGATGCCTACGGGGTGACCGTCGTTATTATCACCCACGAAATGGACGTGGTGCGCCGCATCTGCGATTCGGTGACCCTCCTCGAATCGGGTCGGATTACCGCCGGTGGCACCATTGAAAGCGTGCTCGCGGACGTAAGTTCACCCCTCGCGCGGCGCCTCGTACCCGCTCCGGATATTGAAACGACCAATATTTCTGGTTCTGTGATTGACATTGCCTTTACCGCCCGCCCCGGTGAAACCGCCGGATCTCAAGCCCTCAGCCTGGCAGCGCGTCTCGGCTGCGATATTGGCGCGGGTGTTTTTGAATCCATCGGTGAGATTCAGATTGCGCGCCTGGCCCTCGTGGTCGATAACGCGCAGGTTGATACCGTTCTCACCGCGATGAACAACGCCGGAATCACCGCGGAGGTGCGGGCAGCATGACCACTCTTCTCAGTGCAGTTCTCAGCCCGGCTCTCTCCGTGCCGGTAGCATCCGCCGCGGCCGCCCTCCCCAACGAGCGCGGCACCTGGTTCGATGCCCCGGAAATCAAAGACGGCTTGGCCCGCGCTACCTTCGAAACACTGGCTATGGTGGGTATCTCCACCGTTATCGCTTCGGCGCTGGGCCTTGTCCTCGGGATGATCCTCGTGGCAACCGGCCGCGGGGGACTACTTCCCTCTCCGCTCCTCAATAAAACCCTCGGTTTTATTGTCAACGTGGGCCGCGCCATTCCTTTCATCATCTTCGTCTTTATTCTCATCGGCTTTTCGCGTGCAATTGCCGGAACGGGCAGCGCCTGGCAAGGCTTCACCGTTCCGCTCACGATCTCCGCGGCCTTCTACTTCGCGCGCCTGGTGGAATCCAATCTCATGGGCGTCGAGCGCGGCAAAGTGGAAGCCGTCCTCATGATGGGAGCTTCCCGCACCCGCATCATGTTCGGGGTGCTCATGCGCGAAGCGCTGCCCGCACTCGTCCAATCCGTCACGATCCTCGCGGTCACCCTCGTCGGCTACTCGGCGATGGCGGGTGCTGTGGGCGGCGGCGGCCTGGGCGCCATGGCTCAAAACGCCGGGTACTACAATAACCGCCCGGATGTCCTCATGATCGTGGTGGTCGTGCTGGTGCTCCTCGTTATGGTCATCCAGGCGCTGGGTGACATGCTCAGCCGGCTGGTGGATCACCGCTAAGGAACCGCCGGCCGGGTCACGCACCACCGGGAAGTACCCGGACCAGCGCTGTCAACAAAAGGTGTGCAGCGATAAGTCATCACCACCAACATTGTGAAAAATAGAGGAATATTAACCATGAAGAAGCTTTCAAAAATTGCCCTGGTAGCTGCGGTGAGCGCGCTCGCGTTGAGCGGCTGCGGTAGCTCGGATTCGTCCTCCTCCGCCCCCGCGAAGAACGACGACGGCGCGGTGCGCCTCGTGGTCGGCGCCTCGCCGGCCCCGCATAAGCAAATCCTAGAATTCGTCAACGATAACCTCGCCAAGGATGCCGGTTTTACCCTGGATATCCGCGAGTACAACGACTACGTGCAGCCCAATGTGGCGCTCAACGCCGGGGAAATCGACGCGAATTACTTCCAGCACCTGCCCTACCTTGAGAACGAAATCAAGGAAAAGAACTACACCCTGGATCACGGCGCGGGTATTCACATCGAGCCCTACGGCATTTACTCCAAGAAGATCAAGCAGCTCAGCGAGCTCAAGGACAATGCCGTGGTGGGTGTGACCAACGATCCGTCCAACCAGGCCCGGGCCCTCGACCTGCTCCAGAAGAACAACCTCATCAAGCTCAACCCGCAGGTTGCTTCCCCCACCATCTACGACGTGGTGGAGAACCCGAAGAACCTCACCTTCCGCGAAGCTGATGCTCCTTCCGTCCCGAAGATCCTCCCGGACGTGGATATCGCGATTATCAACGGTAACTTCGCCCTGCAAAACGGCTTGGTTCCCTCCAAGGACGCTATCTACACCGAAGATCCGACCGATAACCCCTACGGCAATATCCTCGCCTGGAACTCCAAGGCCACCGGTGAGAAGCTCGAGGGTGTGAAGAAGCTGGATGCCGCGCTGCACAGCCCCGAGGTTGCCAAGTACATCCGTGATACCTGGCCGAACGGCGAGGTCATTCCCGCCTTCTAAGCCTCATTGACCTGAGCCTTATCACCTTGCTCGGCCAGCTGTGCTGGTAAGCGAGTGAGCTATCAGCTGCCCGGTACCTCGGTGCGAGGTACCGGGCAGCTGCGTCGTCGTGCCTGCAAGTAGCACGCGGGTGAGAGTGCGTTCACATATGGCGAGTAGTTTCACGCTAGAACTCCCATCACCTAGGGTGCGTGCCGTAGAATTAGCGGGTATGCCCGCGCCCGGCGCGGCGCAGTAAGGGGACGAATTCGTCCTATCGACAAGGGTTATCACCCCCATTTTTAGACTGGAGAAAAAGTTGGAAAGCTCCTACGAACAGCTCGATCCCACCCAGGTAAAGCTGACCGTCGAGGTTCCTTTTGAGGAATTCAAGCCGGAAATTGACAAGGCCGCGAAGACTATCGGCAACCAGGTGCAGATTCCTGGCTTCCGCCGGGGCCACGTGCCCGCGCGCGTTCTCGAAGCGCAGATTGGCCGCGCCGCGATTGTGGAGCAGGCAATTAACGATTCCCTGGACGGTTACTACCAGGACGTTCTGGAAGAACACGATCTCGTTCCCATGGGCCGTCCCGCGGTGGACGTGACCGGCGTGGCGATGGAGAAGAACTCCACCGATCCGCTCGCCTTCACCGTCACGGTGGATGTGCGCCCGGCCATCGTTCTCCCGGATCCGGCGCAGTACAGCTTCGAAGTGGAAGCCACCAATGCCGATGATGATGCGGTAGAGGAACGCCTCGAGCAACTGCGCGAACGCTTCGCCACCCTCACAACGGTGGAACGCGCTGCCGCCAGCCGTGATTACGTCACCATTAACCTCTTTGCCAGCATTGACGGTGAGGAAGTTGATTCGGTGGAGGGCGTTTCCTACCGCATCGGTGATGACAATATGCTCGATGGCCTGGATGAGGCCGTCAACGGTGCCTCCGCCGGCGATGAGCTCAGCTTCACCTCCACGCTCGTGGGCGGGGAACACGCCGGGCAGCAGGCCGATGTTAAGGTCACGGTGGAGAAGGTGCAGGAATCTGAACTTCCGGAAGCGGATGATGATTTCGCCCAGCTCGCCTCCGAATTTGACACCATTGAGGAACTGCGCGCGGATCTGGCGGAGAAGGCCGCCACGGATGCCGCCCAGGTCCAGGTCATGGCTGCCCGTAATCTTCTGCTTGATAAGCTCCGTGAGGATGTCGCGGTGCCGCTGCCCAAGCGCGTGATCGACGCTGAAGTGGAACGCCATCTCGAATCCGAAAACCGCGCCACCGACGATGACCACGCCAAGGAAATCCGCGGGGAAATCCGCGATTCTCTGCGTGACCAGATCATCCTGGACGAACTGGCCAAGAAGTTCGGTGTGGATACCACCCAGGATGAACTCTTCAACTTCCTGGTTCAGCAGGCTCAGTCTTACGGCATGGACCCCAACCAGTTCATTTCCGCGGCCGCCCAGACCGGCCAGCTCGGGGCTTTCAGCGGTGAACTGCGCCGCGGCAAGGCTCTCATTTCGGCGCTGCGCCTGGCCAAGGTTGTGGACACTAACGGTAATGAAGTGGATGTCATCAAGGTCGTTGGTGAAAAGCCGGAAGAAGAACTGACCCCGGACTTCTCCGCCGCTCCGTCCCGCCCCGTGTGGGACGGCCCGGTGGATGAGGACAGTGCGGCTGGCTCCAGCACGGTGGAGGGCGACGACGCCGCGCCCGCGGAGGAAACACCCGCCGCAGATGCGCCGGCTGGCGATGCGGACGCTTTCGACCCGGCCGCCAAGAAGGTGGACGAAGTGGTGGAATACGCCCAGGGCGCGGATGCCGCTGAAGTGGCCCGCGTGCTCGAAGCGGAGAAGGCCGGCAAGGCCCGCAAGACCCTCGTGAAGAAGCTCGAGGAGCTCCTCGGCTAATTCGGGGATTTTATTA
>NZ_JBHNSQ010000062.1:0-1403 GCF_059085665.1 Actinotignum sp. usb-actsch-213 | reverse complement strand
TAAATGGTTTTGTTTAGTTGGTTGGGAACCGGTCTGGGTAGTGCAGGGATAACTCGCCTAATACTTTCTGCCAGCCCTGCACGCCTTGCCCTTCGATAAGCCGGCCAGGTCCTTTACGCGCACTACCCTTGGGTCGTACAGCATCCCTAGCTCGCTGCCTGGCACGTTTATCCTCGATATTCATGATGGCTAGCCACATGAGTTTGACCGCTGCCCCATCAGAAGGGAAATGCCCACGGTTCTTAATAATTTTACGTAGCTGGTAATTCAACGACTCAATACTATTCGTCGTATAGATCGCTTTACGAGTAGCCGGACCGAAAGCCAAGAACGGAATAAACCGGTCCCAAGCCCGCTGCCAGGCCGCTACCGCCGCCGGGTATTTACGCCCCCACTCTCCTTCTTTAAACGCCTCCAAAGCACCTAGCGCGCCTTCCTCGTTAGGTGCCGTATAGATAGGCTTGAGGGCTGCTGCCACGGCTTTACGGTCTTGATAGGACACAAACCGCATCGAGGCACGGATCAAGTGGACCACACACGTTTGAATGATTGCCCTTGGCCAGGTAGCCGTGATCGCTTCAGGGAAACCAGCCAGCCCGTCACAAGCCACGATTAACACGTCTTGAACACCACGATTGGCTAGCTCAGCGCAAACACCAGCCCAGAACTTCGCGCCCTCATGTGCTTGCACCCAGATCCCTAGTACGTGTTTGATACCATCACAATCCACGCCGATAGCGATATGAGCAGCCCGGGAGGCAACCCGGTTATGGTCTTTGATTTTCACGTGGATAGCATCCAGGAACAGCACTGGATAAAACGCTTCTAACGGGCGGGTCTGCCAGGCAATGACTTCCTCTTGAACAGCCTCGGTAATATTCGAGATCGTCTCATGGGATATTTGGGTACCGATAGTAGCTTCTAGGTGGTGTTGGATTTCCCGGATCGTCATGCCCCCGGCATACAGGGAGATAATCATGTCATCCAGGCCACCCATCCGGCGCTGGCCGGGAGGAACTAGGCGTGATGTGAAGGTTCCAGCCCGATCTCTGGGCTGGTCTATCCTTACCGGTCCTACCTGGGTTTGAAGTGTTTTAGGTGACGTGCCGTTACGTGAATTCCCGCTACCATGCCCGGCCCGGTCATGTTTTTCATACCCGAGATGATCTGTTAGTTCGGCTTGCATACCTCTCTCAAGGACAGCCTTGATTAGTTCTGGTAGAAACCCGTTTTCGCCAGTTAAACCGATACCACGTTCGCTAGAAGACTCTACTAAACGGTCGAGTAGATCGTCGTCAATAAATTCCCGGCGTAAAGCACGAGCGGGAGATTCTGGGCCAGTAGCACGAGCATCCGTCATAGTCATAGTTAATCCTCAATTTCTTAGTCAAATCAAGCATTTA
>NZ_JBHNSQ010000061.1:0-13380 GCF_059085665.1 Actinotignum sp. usb-actsch-213 | reverse complement strand
TGATTCCCCGCTAGCGGACTTCGCTCAGCAGGTCGATATCATCATCCTGGCAGCCCGTGAGATTGACGGGAATGTCAATATCCTCCCCGCCATCCTCGATATCCACCTCAAGATGGGTGGCGGGCTTGGTGGGAGCACACCCGGGCACACTCCCGGCATCAGCCACCGCCACCGTCCAGCTCACGCTGGCACCCGGAGCAATGCTGCCAGCCTGGGAGCTCAGTTCCAGATTCTCAGAGACGCCATCCCCGGCGGCGTCTTTCAGCTCGATCTCCACATCCGGATGCAGGGTGCAGGCCGCCTGCGAAGAATTCGTGAGGGTGAGGATATGAGTGCCGGCAGCGCTGCCGGCTTCGAAAGTGGCGGCCAGATGGGCTGCCCCGCAGGCTCCCGCCGCGGCNGCGGCGGCGGCGTCGTTCTTTCCATTATGAGCATCGGAGCTCGGTGCCACGGCACTGGCCTGGGGCGTGGCGCTGGTATTCGCGGTAGGGGCATCCGCGGTGGTGGCAGTGTCATTCGAGCACGCGCTCAGGGTCACGGCGGTGGCGGTAGCGGTGGCGGCGATCAGGGCCGCGAAACGTGTTCTTTTCATACCGCCACCCTAACAAGCACCCGCGAAACCGGCCGTTTTTCGAAGCAAGATGGCAAGATTCTCATCCTGCTGTCATATTCCACACGGTCGCTAAGAATCGAACGAAACACATATCCACCACTTCCACGCGGGACTCTAGAATAGACACGTTAGAAACCTCAATCAGGCGTTCGTAGAAATCTCAGAAGAAGGAGCCGCATGTCTATTCCCACTCCGCCCGTTGGCGTTGCAGATATCGGAGTAACTGGAATGGCGGTGATGGGCTCGAATCTGGCCCGCAACCTCGCCAGCCGCGGCTACAAAGTCGCTATCCATAATCGCACCGCCGCGAAGACCGAGCGGGTGACGGCGGAACACGGCGGTGAAGGGGAGTTCTACCCGAGCGAATCCATGGCGGATTTTGTGGCCTCGCTGGCCCGCCCCCGGGTGGCCATTATTATGGTCAAAGCCGGCAAGCCCACCGATGCTGTTATTGAGGAGCTCGCCGATCTCATGGAACCGGGCGATATTATCGTGGACTGCGGGAATTCGCTTTTCACCGATACCATGCGCCGCGAAGCGGAGATCTCCGCGCGCGGGCTGCATTTTGTGGGCACGGGGGTATCCGGCGGCGAAGAGGGCGCACTCAAGGGCCCCTCGATTATGCCCGGTGGCACCCGCGAATCCTATGATCGCCTCGGCCCCATGTTTGAGGCGATTGCCGCGCGTAAGAACGGCGAACCGTGCTGCACCTACGTGGGCCCCAACGGCGCCGGCCATTTCGTGAAAATGGTGCATAACGGCATCGAATATGCGGATATGCAGCTCATCGCGGAAGCTTATGACCTCATGCGCACCGCCCTGGGCATGAGCGCCGCGGATATTGGCGACGTTTTCGAACGCTGGAATTCCACCGAGCTGGATTCCTACCTTATTGAGATCACCGCCGAGGTGCTGCGCCAGCGCGATGCCGCCACCGGGGGCGCGCTCGTGGACGTGATTCAGGATGCCGCCGCCCAGAAGGGCACCGGGGCCTGGACCGTGCAAAACGCCGCCGCTTTCGGGGTTCCTGCCACCGGTATTGCCGAAGCTACTTTCGCGCGCAGCCTGTCCGGGGATAGCGCGGAACGTGCTGCCGGCCGCAGCCTACCCGGGCACACCACCGAGGTAGCGGTGGAGGATCGCGAGCGCTTTATCGAAGATATTCGCCTGGCTCTCTACGCCTCGAAGATGGTGGCCTACTCCCAAGGTTTCGAGCTCATCCGCAAGGGTTCCCTGGAGAATTCCTGGGGTATCGACCTGGGCGCGATGGCGCGAATTTGGAGGGCCGGGTGCATTATTCGCGCGGCTTTCCTCGACCGTATTACCGAGGCTTATACTCGCCAGCCCGATCTGCCGCTGCTCCTGGCTGATCCCTATTTCAGCTCCGAGATTTCCGGGGCCGTGGAGGCCTGGCGCCGGATTGTGGTGTTCGCCGCGCAACGCGGGGTGCCGATCCCGGCCTTCGCTTCCTCACTGGCCTACTACGATGGCGTGCGCGCCGAGCGCCTCCCGGCGAATCTTATTCAGGCCCAGCGTGATTATTTCGGGGCGCATACCTACCGCCGGCTCGATACCGAGGGCGTTTTCCACACCGTCTGGCAGGATCCCGCCCGCCCGGAAGAACGCTGGGACTAGAGCGGGGCTGAAACCAAGCGCACCGAAACAAAAAGTGCCGATGCTGAGAGCCTCGGGACTAGTCAAGGTTTGTTGAGATATCCACATCTGTGAGATATCCCGGAGCGCCCTTCACGCCGCGGTAACTTTCGGTAGCGTAACCTTGAAGAGTAGTACCGCGGCGTGGGGTCTCCCGGATTCTCAACGGAGCGCATAGGTATCCCGTACGCCAGTGGCTATACACCACAGCGACTGCACCTCGGTGGCAAGATCCGTTCCACATCTTGCTGCCGAGGTGCTTCTACCCCCGGTGCCATGCAGGGTGACGACGACGCCGCGCTAACGCGCGGGCCGCTGGCCCGAGGTCCTATAGCACCAGCACCGAACCCGCCCAAAAACTCCACCTTCGTGACAGCGTCGCTAAAATCCGCCACATTAGTTAAGGCTTATACACTGGACTGGCCTGGGAAATTACCGCACTATAAGCACAGCCTTGAATTAAGGTGTCCCGTATAAGTACACTCATGGATGGGTTAGGACTTCCTTCCCTAACGTATTTTTACTCTACGCAAAGGTAAACAATGAAGAAGACAGTTCGCGGCTTTTTCGCGCTTGTGGCTGCCAGCACCCTCGCGCTGGGCGCTTGCTCCAATAACTCGGCCAAGGATACCTCCTCACCTTCCGCCGCCGCTTCGGAACCTGCCGCTGAGGCCACCACAGAGGGCGCCGGCACCGTTTCGATCACGGATTCGCATGGCACCCAGGAAGTTCCGGTCAACCCGGAGCGCGTGGTTTCCCTGGATAACCGCACGTTCGAAACTCTGCACGAGTGGGGCGTCAAGCTTGTGGCGGCACCCAAGAAGGTTATGCCCAAGGATTCCGCGTACGTCGCAGATGAATCAGTTGCAGATATCGGCAACCACCGCGAACCGAATTTTGAGGCCATTACCGCGGCTAACCCCGATCTGGTCATCGTGGGCCAGCGCTTCGCCCAGCATTATGACAAGATCAAGGCCGCCGCTCCGAACGCCGCGATTATTGACCTGAACATCAAGCTGCCCAAGGAAGAAAAGGATGCGGACGCCAATAAGTCCGGCGAACTCCTCATGGACGGCATGAAGAAGGACGTTGAGGATCTGGGCAAGATCTTCGGCAAGGAAAAGGAAGCCGCTAAGCTCAACGCGGATCTGGATGCCGCGATTGCCGCCGCGCGCGATGCCTACCCTGCCGGCCAGAAGGTTCTCTCCATCAATACCAGCGGTGGCAAGATGGGCTACCTCGCCCCGGGCGTGGGCCGCACCCTCGGGCCGCTCTACCCGCTCCTCAACCTCACCCCGGCCTTCGATCTGGGTGAAGGAACCGCTAACCACAGGGGTGACGAAGTTTCCGACGAAGCCCTGGCCCAGGCCAATCCCGAGTGGATCCTCATTATGGACCGCGATGCCGCGGTCGGTAAAGGCAGTGAGGCCCACGGTGCTGATCTGGTAACCAACTCCCCCGCCATGGCCAATGTGCCGGCGGTGCAGAAGAAGCAGATCCTGACCATGCCCGCGGATACCTACATCAACGAAGGTCCGCAAACCTACATCGAATTCCTCAACGACCTGGCCAAGGCCTTCAAGGCCGCCAAGTAGCTCAGGCTAACGGTTTACTAACCTGCGGGGGCCGGGNACCCGGCCCCCGCAGCTTGTACGCCCATGACAACACCACCGCAGAGTTCTCTTTCCTCCCGCAGGCCTACCGCGAGTAGACTGCTGCGAGCCCTACCGCTCACCCTCGGCGTCGTGATTCTGGCGGGTCTCGTCTATCTATCCATGACCACGGGCACCTACAATATCGCCGAGCACGAAGACGGCGAATTCATGTATTTCGCCACCCGCATCCCCCGTACCGCCTCCCTGGTGCTGGCCGGTGCCGCTATGGCGATGTGCGGGCTGGTCATGCAATTACTGACCCAGAATAAATTCGTGGAACCCACCACCACGGGCACCACCGAATGGGCCGGCCTCGGGCTGCTCGTGGTCATGTTCCTGGTCCCGCATACCTCGCTTATTGAGCAGATGCTGGCAGCTATCCTTTTCGCTTTTATCGGCACCATTATTTTCTTCTTGTTCCTCCGCCGGGTGACGCTGCGTTCCTCGGTGATTGTGCCGATTGTGGGAATTATGCTCGGCGCGGTGGTATCCGCTATTTCCACCTTCTTCGCCCTCAAAACTGACACTCTGCAGACCCTGGGGGTCTGGTTCCAGGGCAGTTTCGCGAATGTGGTGGCCGGACGTTACGAACCGCTGTGGATTGTTCTTATTGCCACCGTCCTCATTTTTATCCTGGCCGACCGCCTCACCGTGGCAGGCCTGGGTGAGGATGTGGCCACCGGGCTGGGCGTGAACTACAACCTCATCGTGCTGCTCGGCACCGGGGTGATCGCCCTGACCACCGGCGTGGTCACCGTGGTGATTGGCCGTATTCCCTTCCTCGGGCTTATCGTCCCTAATATTATTTCGTTGCTGCGCGGGGACGATCTGCGTTCTAATCTCCCCTGGGTCTGCGTTTTCGGAGCCGGAATCCTCACGGTCTGTGACCTGGTATCCCGCACCCTCATCGCCCCCTTTGAAATCCCGGTGTCCCTCATCCTCGGCACCCTGGGAGCGGCCGTGTTCATCTTCCTTATTCTGCGGCAGCGGCGGAGGCTCTCATGAGCGTCGTCGTACCACAATATCCCGAAAAGTCTCGCGTTCCTGGACAAGCTCCCAGCCACGCGGGCGCTTTCGCAACCCCGCGGGCGCGGCGGCGCTACTGGTTGCTGCTGATCGGCACCGCGCTGCTCGGCTTGGCCTGCACCGCTCTCTACTTTGTGTGGAATATTCCGGTGGCGGTGGGCTCCGAAGGTTTCTGGATTATTACCCGGATGCGTGCCGAGGCAGTTTTTTCTATTCTGCTGGTGGCCTTCTGCCAGTCGCTGGCCACCCTCGCCTTCCAGACGGTCACCACTAACCGAATTCTCACGCCGTCGATTATGGGTTTCGAGTCGCTGTATTCGGTGATTCACACCTCCACGATTTTCTTCTTCGGGGTGGCCGGGTTCGTGGCTTTCACCGGGGTGCGAGCTTTCCTTATCCAGGTGGCGATTATGGTGGCCTGCGCGCTGGCGCTGTACGGGTGGCTGCTGCGCGGCAAACTCG
This sequence comes from Actinotignum sp. usb-actsch-213, assembly GCF_059085665.1. NCBI lineage: Bacteria > Bacillati > Actinomycetota > Actinomycetes > Actinomycetales > Actinomycetaceae > Actinotignum > Actinotignum sp. usb-actsch-213. The sequence goes on along the minus strand of NZ_JBHNSQ010000061.1, from coordinate 7,971 downwards.
GCAGCCTTCATATTATGCTGCTAATCGGCATTATTATCGGCACCGGGTTGGGGTCACTTTCCGCTTTTATGCAGCGCATGCTTACTCCTTCCGAATTCGATGTGCTTTCCGCGCGTATGTTCGGCACTATCGCGAATGCTCGCTCGGATGTGTTCGTGGCGGCGCTCCCGCTGGCGCTGGGCGCCGGGGTGGCGCTCCTCCTCATTTCGCGTTCCCTCAATGCGATTGCGCTGGGGCGGGATGTGGCGGTGTCGCTGGGCGTCAACCACCTGCGTATGCTCCTTATTTCTCTCACGCTTATCGCGGTACTTATCTCGGTATCCACGGCGCTGGTGGGGCCCATGACCTTCTTCGGTTTCCTGGTTGCTACCCTCACCTACCAAGCTGCGGATACTTACGATCACCGTTTCCTCTTCCCCATGGCCGCCGTGATCGGTTACGCGGTACTCATGGGTGGCTTCTTCGTGATGAAAAATATTTTCTCGGCGGAAGGCGTGGTCTCCATCATTATTGAACTGGTGGGCGGCCTGATGTTCCTCGTCGTCGTTCTGAGAAAGGGGCGGTTGTAATGCGCCACCGCAAGAAAACAGCAGGCACACATATCGAGGTTCCCGCACCGGTTCCGCCGGTTGTTTCCCCGCATCTGCGTGCGGCTGATCTGAGCTGCGCGGATCCGATGATCCGCATGGAAGGTACCCGCCGCGACTACAGTTCGGAGGTGCGGATCGGCCCGGTGACCTTGGATATTCCGCGCGGTGGGGTCACGGCGCTGGTGGGCCCGAATGGTGCGGGTAAGTCCACGCTGCTGACGATGATCGGGCGGCTCATGCGTATGGACGCGGGCGCGATTGCGGTGGCGGGTCTTGATGTGACGACGACGAAATCCGCCGATCTTGCCAAGATTCTCGCGATCCTACGCCAGGAAAATCACTTCGTTACTCGCCTGACGGTGCGCCAGCTGGTTGGCTTCGGGCGGTTCCCGTATTCCAATGGGCGCCTCACTGCCGAAGATGAGGAGATTATCTCCCGCTATATTGATTTCCTGGGGCTCACGGAGCTGGAAGGGCGCTACCTGGATGAGCTGTCCGGTGGGCAGCGCCAGCGTGCCTACGTGGCGATGGTCCTCACCCAGGAAACCGATTGCGTGCTGCTGGATGAGCCTCTCAATAATCTGGATATTTCGCATTCGGTGCAGATGATGCGCCACCTGCGCCAGGCCGCGGATGAGCTCCACCGCACCATCGTGCTGGTTATCCATGATATTAATTTCGCGGCACGCTACTCGGATCGCATTATTGCCATGCGGGAGGGCATCGTTATGGACGCGGGCACCCCTGCGGATATTATGACCCCGGAGCGCCTTTCCGCGATTTTCGACGCGGAGATTGATGTGATTCCCGGCCCCTGCGGCCCGGTTGCGATTTACTAAGCATGTGAGCCAGCATCTCCGGAGCCGCCCGAGCCGGAAGAATTCGCTTGGCTCTTCTTGCTGAGTGCCCGCGCGCGAAGCGACTGGCGGGATTGGTTGCGCCGTCGTACCGCACGTTCCTGGCGTTCCGCACGCGCAAGCCGACGGTGTTCTTCGTCCCGCAACCTACGCATCCGCCGGCTCAGCGAAGAACTGACGTGCTGGAGAGTATCGTTCACGGAATAGTCCCGATTCACGGGCAGCGACCACTCGAAAACGCGAGCCAGGATCACCAGCAGCGAAGCGAGCAGGGTAGAAACCGCCATCGCCAGCATCGGCGCGTGGTTGTACCAGAGCACCACCGCGGGGAACGCCGCGATAAGCGAAGCCGTGGCATAAAGAGTATTACCGCCGAAAATCACCGGGGTGCGGCCCACCGTGATATCGCGGATAAGCCCGCCACCCACCGCGGTAATCATGCCCATCATGACCGCCGGCATCACGCCCAGTCCGGCGTTGAGAGTTTTGATAACACCAGTGGCGGTCCAGGCACCCATAACGGCAGCGTCCATGACCGTCATAAAGCGCCGCACCCATTTCCCGCGCAGGCGCAGCAGATAGGCCACCAGCGCCCCGAGCAGGGCGCAGCTGAGATAGTAGGGATTGGTGAGCGCCACCGGTGGTTCCTTGAGAAGCGGCGCCTGCTGGATAAGGATATCGCGCAGCATACCGCCACCCAGGGCGCTGATAATCGCCACGATAACGAAACCAACGATGTCGAAAGATTTTTCGCGGGCCACCATGCCGCCAAGGATGGCCGCCACGAACACCCCGAAAATATCTAAGAGGTCAAAAACAACCGGAGACCATTCCGAGAGCGTATCCAAATCCACGTCTCCCATTCTAGGTGACGGAAGTTTTCAAGGAGTGGGATTGGGGGTAGATGGTGAAGGAATATGACAGCAACGGGTCCGGAGTTATCCGCAGAATTACTCCGCGTTTTTCCACAGGTTGTGGATCGGTCTTTTTGGCGCTTGCATACCACGCAAGAATGACGGAGAAGCACACGTAACTACTTCGCCATAAGACGATTGAAGGAGTGAGACATATGGATATTGCCGAGGATCGGCTGTGTACTCCGGAACTTACGTTTACATCACTTGAAGATGTTCTCAAGCGCAAGGAAGAAATCTTGCGTGAGGTCAGAATGACCCGGGAAGAATTCGACTTGCGCGCTGATAACTACCAGCTCGGACCAAAAGAAACTAACGCCTACTTCGAAATGGAAATCCTGGATCGCTTCGAGGAGTACTACCGTGGTGAACGCACGATTGGATGAGCTCGCTAACGAGTTTGCGGCACATTTACAGTTGCTTGCGGGCCCCGCCCCAGCCAGTCCCTAAGAATCGGATTCCGTTGCCGGCGTGGGATCAGTAGCAGGAGCAGCAGCCGGCTTGAGCCGCACGATGATGCCGCGGTGATCGCTGGCCTTACCCGGGTCGATGATCTCCCCGGCCACCCCGCGGTAGGCCCCCGAGCTCATGACCCGATCAATTGGCGAGGCCAGCAGCGCGGGCACCCTGGTGGGCCACGTCCCCACCGCGCCAATTCCGGCGTCAGCCCCCAGATCACGGCAGGTCGAGCCAGGGCTGAGAGCAGCCTGGTGGTCCGCCGTCGAATTAAAATCCCCTGCAACAACCGCATCCGGCACGGCCGCACACACCTGGTACAACGCCCGCGCCTCCGCGCGCCACAGATCCATATACGCAGGTACCGGAGCCGTGGGATGCCCGGCCACGAACATCGGAGCACCCGGGCGCGCCCCGTCGCGCGGCGCGGCCGCCACCGCGCGTGCCAGATCATCGCCGTAGCTTTCGCTCAAATCCACCGCTTCGTACTCCCCGCGCGCGGCTGAAACGAGCAGCACCGAAGAGCGCCAATCGGCGCTATAGCGAGAAACACCGCCGTCAAAAAGCTGGTAGTCAACCCCGCGCGCGGCCAGCTTCTCCTGAATCTCCGCACCGGCATCGCCCGAGGTTTCAATCAGCGAAACCGCATCTGCCCCCACCCGCACGATGGTATCGGCCAATTGATCCCAGTCCACGCGCCCGCCCTCGGTGTTGTACTGCACCACGGTGAGCTCGCCGGCCGCGGGCGCACCGAGAGTCTCCCGCTCCAGCCCGCGCCCGCTCAAGGTTCCGGCATGCGCGAGGGCCACGAGTAGTAGCACGACGGCGCAGCTCACCGCCACGCGCCCACCCCCAAAATACCTGCGGACCGCACCGAGCAGCCCCACCGCGAGCGCGGCGATCAGCATCCCGAGCGCCAGCGCCCCGCGGCTGGACATGATCTGAGCCCCGGGCACCACGGTGGCAAGCCGGGCGGCCGGACCGAACCAGGCCGGTTGCACCGTGAAAACCGCGAAGACGGCAAGGAGCAACCCGAGAAGAGAATTGAGAACGCGCACCGCTCCTACCTTTCCGGCTGGCCTTTTAGGCCCCGCACAGGGCCTGCTGGATAAGGGTAGCGAAGTGCTGCTGCCCGGTGGGTGTGAGATGGATGCCATCGTCACGCAGGAATTCTTCGTGGCCTTCGGTGGCCGCCCACCAATCAATAATGCCCACATTCGGGTGGGAGGCGGCGTAGGCCTTGAGCAGCTCGTTATTCGGGTTTTGGGCTGGCAGCGGGCTGCGGTTCGTCACGAAATAGACGGGAAGACCCTGAGCGGCGTCCACCAGTTTTTGGATATCCGCCTCCCCGCCAATAGCTCCGTTCGAGCCGAGCGCATAGATAAGCACCCGCGGCTTCTCCCCGAGGGCTTGGCGCTCGGCGAACACCTCCGCGCCGGCGGTAAATTGCCGGCTGACCTTACCGTCCACCACCGAATTGGGAAGGACCTCCTTGAGGGCCTCGGTGGCACCCAAAGTCACCGAATCACCGATCATCACGGCGTTAGCCCCGCAAACACCGGTGGCCGGGTCCTTACTCCACGCTGAAGCATCCAGATTGCCCGGTACTTTCGTGGCGATGGGCTGGAGAGCGCCCGGCGCGGGAGTTGGACTGGGAGTGGGCGCCGCGCTGGTGGCGGCCGGAGCCGAGACAGCCGGGGCGGAGCTGGCCGGGGCCGAGATAGCGGGCGCAGGGGCGGCGAGCTCGGGGCGCAGCGCCACCGCGCGGGAATCCGCGAGGCGCTGCCAGGAAATCGGCGCAAAAGCCAGCAGAGTCACGAGCAGGAGAGACACCGCGCTCAGCACCGCGAAGGCCGTGTCACTCAGCTGGTTCTTACCCGCGAAGCTACGCCAGTTACACCAGTTACGCGAGCCGGTGCACCACGTGCGCATATCGCTACGCCACGTGCGCAGGCTAGTCCACCAGCTACGTAAACCCGCGCGCCAGCCGGCCCGCGCCAAGCGCGCGCTCGGATGCTCCACACACCGATAAAACAGCTCCGCCACCAGGCCCACCACCAGCAGCTGCCCGATCTTGGCCGCCCCGGAAATCTCCGCGGTGCGGGTTGCCGGATTCATGAAAAGCAACAGCGGATAGTGAACCAGGTAGAGGGAGAAGGATCGCGAACCCACATAGGCAAAAGGTGCACTAGCCAATACCCGGCTCAGGCCCAGCCGCGGGTTGTGCACGGTGAGGACAATAAGTGCGGTCAGAAGCGCCGTCGTCGTTAAACCACCCGCGTACGTGAGAGCCGATTCACCATCCGCCCATACAGCCAGCGCCAGCAGCGCCAGGAGAGCGGCGCCGGTGCCGACCCGCAACGCGAAAGCAGAGGTGGCGGAACGCGCGGGAAGCTGCGGCGTCGTACTATCCGCGCGCGACCACAGGGACGCAATATACGGCGAAACGAGAGCCGCAAGCGCGCCAATAAGGATTTCAGCGGCGCGAGTATCCAGGCCGTAGTAGGCGCGGGTGGAATCCGGACCCGCGAAGAAAAGCACGGCCATGAGCAGCGCGGAGGCGAGGGCCAGGCCCGCCACGATCCGCACCGTCGAGTAACGCACCCGGCGCAGAGCCAGCAGGATGAACGGCCAGAGCAGGTAGAACTGGGCGAGGACCCCCAGGTACCACAGGTGAGTGAGCGGGGACGGCAGGCCGGAGGCCGCGAAATACGGGACCTCCCGGAAAATATAGACCCAGTTACTCGCGAAAAGCGCGGCCGGGAGGGCGTCAGCCTGCACTTTCGGGAGCAGGCTGGGCGCAAAAATGTAGCTGAAGAGCGCAGCCCCCGCGATGGTGACGAGAACCGGAGGCCACAGGCGCAGGAGGCGGCGGCGCAGGTAACGCAGGTAGGAGAAGCGGCGTTCGCGGCTCAGCTCGCGCAGCACGCTGCGGGTGATGAGGAAACCGGACAGCACGAAAAACACCGTGACGCCGATGAATCCGCCGGTCAGCACCGCCGGACGCATGTGATAGAGCACCACCGCAATGATCGCGAGCGCGCGGATGCCGTCGAGGGCGCGGATGCGGGTGGTGGTGCGTGAGGATTGCGGCATAGGCACATTCTAGGACTGCGCGAATACGGGGAGGCGAGACACGGGGCGGCGGAGCGTCCATGAGATGAGGACCACCGGGGAGCGTGCGGGGCGGCTGTAGAATAGGCGGCGCGAGTGCCAACGCGGCCGGGCACTCACCAATCCAGCACGAAAGGACTGCCTGTGATAACAGTCGAAGCCCTGACGAAACGCTACGGTGCGACCACCGCGGTCGATAACCTGAGTTTCCAGCTCCAACCCGGGAAAATCACCGGGTTTCTCGGCCCGAATGGCTCGGGCAAATCCACCACGATGCGCTGCATTATGGGGCTGGATCGCCCCACCTCCGGGCGTGCCCTCATCGCCGGGCAGCCCTATGAGCAGCTCGCCTCCCCGCTCACCACGGTGGGCGCACTACTGGATGGCAAAGCCTTCCACGGTTCGCGCAGCGCGCGTAGCCACCTGCAGATTCTGGCTGCCACCCACGGGATTCCCGCTCGGCGCGTGGACGAAGTCATCGAATTGACGGGCATCGGGACCGTGGCCAAGCGTAAGCTCAAGGGCTTCTCCCTGGGTATGGGCCAGCGGCTCGGGATTGCCGCGGCGCTGCTGGGTGATCCGGAAGTGCTGCTCTTCGACGAACCCGTCAACGGGCTGGACCCGGACGGGGTGCGCTGGGTGCGTCTGCTCATGCGCACGCTCGCGCAGCAGGGCCGCACCATTCTGGTGTCCTCGCATCTCATGAGCGAAATGCAGCAAACCGCTGACGACCTGCTGGTCATCGGGCGCGGGCGCATGATTGCTTTCGGTCCCATCGAGAGTTTCACCGAAGCCGCGGCGAATACCACGGTGCTGGTGGCCTCCCCCAACCGGGCCGGCTTGGAGGGTGCGCTGCGGGCAGCCGGGCTGGACTTCCAGGATGCTAGCGAGGTTGCGGGGCCCGCGGCGGGCGCGCCGGAGGCGCACGCCACGCCGGTTGGGCACGCCACGCCGGTTGGGCACGCCACGCCGGTCGCCCCGGTCGCCCGTTTCGCGATCCCGGGTGGTTCACGCGCGGCCATCGGCAAAATCGCCTTCGAGGCAGGGGTGCAGCTGGACGAACTGGCTACCGTCCACCGCTCGCTGGAAGATATTTTCATGGACCTGACCGGCCACGACGTCGAATACGGCGCGGGCCGCCCCACCACGAACCTCCCGGGAGGCCACCGATGAGTACCGCTTATGTTCCCCCGCGCATCAGCCAATTCGCGGCTCCGAACTACCGAGTCACGCTGGGCCGCTCGCTGCGCTCCGAACTGCGCAAGATCCTCACGCTGCCTTCGCTGCGCTGGACGCTCGTCATCGGGACGCTCTTCTCCCTGGCGATCACCGCGCTCACGGCCTGGGGTTCCAGCGAGCTCGAACTCAATGCGTACGCCACCGCCATGGGGGCGGAGCATTCCCTCGCCGCATACGTCCTCATCAGCGCGAGCAGCATTTTCCAGATCATCATGGTAGCTTTCGGCGCCGTCACGGTGTGCTCGGAATACGCCGCGAATACCATGCGCTCCACCGTGAGCGCCGACCCGCGCCGCTGGCGCAACGTGGCCGCCCGCACCCTCGCGCTCAGCCTGGTCGCCCTGGCCACCACGTTGGTGCTCCTAGGATTGGGCGCCGTGGTGGGCACCCTCTTCGGCCTCACAATCGGCTTCAGCGGCGATGCCTGGTGGCTCTTCCTTAACTTCATCATCGCCATGGTCACCTCCGCGTGGATGGCCCTGGGAATCGGATATCTGCTGCGCAGTTCTGCCGGCACCATTGTGCTCATCCTCGCGGTGATGATGCTCTCCCCGGTGCTCGCGCTTATCCCTTCCGAGTTCGTGCGCAGCTTCGTGATCCCCTACCTGCCGCCGATGCTCCTCACCGCGGCGCTCAGCCCGCCCGGCCTCAACGCCGGCGCCGACGTCACCTCGTTCACGGTTTCCAGCCCGGCCCTCGGCCTGGGGCTGTGGTGCGCGCTGGCGGTGGTGCTGCTTGCCCTGGGCGGCTGGCGCTTCTCGCGCTCTGACGTGTAGTCACGCCTGAGCCGCGGCGCTTTTA
>NZ_JBHNSQ010000060.1:0-7238 GCF_059085665.1 Actinotignum sp. usb-actsch-213 | reverse complement strand
AGCTAATCAAAGAGCCGCCCGCTATTGTGCGCTCTTCCCCGCACGAGCGGGGGTAATTCTGAGCTAATCAAAGAGCCGCCCGCTATTGTGCGCTCTTCCCCGCACGAGCGGGGGTAATTCCAGCCGCCAGAATGTCTTCCGTGTAGACGGGGACTCTTCCCCGCACGAGCGGGGGTAATTCCCACCTTTGCGCGATTGCTGGTGCGCTAGGGACCTCTTCCCCGCACGAGCGGGGGTAATTCCCACCCCGAGGCATGATAACGGTGCCAGTATGGCTCTTCCCCGCACGAGCGGGGGTAATTCCAGTAGTAGCGCCGTATAGTCAAGGTGTGTGTACTCTTCCCCGCACGAGCGGGGGTAATTCCGGCGAGCGCGCATCGCGCCTAGAGGCCCGCTACTCTTCCCCGCACGAGCGGGGGTAATTCCCGCGATTACTGACGAAGAAGCCGCGCAATATGCTCTTCCCCGCACGAGCGGGGGTAATTCCAATCCGGATCCGGAAGCCGCCCGTCATCCCGACTCTTCCCCGCACGAGCGGGGGTAATTCTGAGTGGAAAATGAAAGAAATAAAATGGGAGGACTCTTCCCCGCACGAGCGGGGGTAATTCCTGAGCCGCGACCGCGCGATTCTTATCCAGAGTCTCTTCCCCGCACGAGCGGGGGTAATTCCGCGGAAATGGGTATGAGTTTCAACGCTGCGTTCTCTTCCCCGCACGAGCGGGGGTAATTCTGATCCTATCTTTACCGCCCTTTCCATGCGCGCCTCTTCCCCGCACGAGCGGGGGTAATTCCGAGGGCCGCGAGGGCCGCGCGGGTGCCTTTGACTCTTCCCCGCACGAGCGGGGGTAATTCCAAGGGCCGCGAGGGCCGCGCGGGTGCCTTTGACTCTTCCCCGCACGAGCGGGGGTAATTCCAAGATTTGGACTTCCCACGTGGCACCCCCGGCCTCTTCCCCGCACGAGCGGGGGTAATTCCCGATGGCATCCCCGGCTTTCTTCCCGCTTTCTCTCTTCCCCGCACGAGCGGGGGTAATTCAATTGAGCCCGTGGCCCGCGGAAGCCGGATGAACTCTTCCCCGCACGAGCGGGGGTAATTCCGCCCGCGTAATCGATGATCGCGCTGCGGCGGTCTCTTCCCCGCACGAGCGGGGGTAATTCCGGAAGTATATGACGTGCTGGAAAGTTCCAGCGCTCTTCCCCGCACGAGCGGGGGTAATTCTACCGATGAGGGGCGGGTGTATCGCGCCGCTGCCTCTTCCCCGCACGAGCGGGGGTAATTCTCGTGCATGGCAAGGGCGGGAAAGAACGGCTCACTCTTCCCCGCACGAGCGGGGGTAATTCCCAGCGCGGCCGGTGTGGTATCCAGCAGATCAGCTCTTCCCCGCACGAGCGGGGGTAATTCCTGGGTGAAGGAGCTACCTCAGAAAATCCTGAGCTCTTCCCCGCACGAGCGGGGGTAATTCCCGGCGATGTAACCGCCAAGTGGGTGGATGAAACTCTTCCCCGCACGAGCGGGGGTAATTCCGATTACGCGGCTGGTGGTGTCTGGTTCGATGGCTCTTCCCCGCACGAGCGGGGGTAATTCCTACCGTCCACTGGCCTAGGTCGCCATCGGTGACTCTTCCCCGCGCGAGCGGGGGTAATTCCGCGGGGCAGACGGTTACCGTCACCAAGCTGGTCTCTTCCCTGCGTGAGCGAGGGTGGTGCAGGGGCGCGGAAACGGGGAGGGTGCGATGTCGCGCCGGGCAAGTGCCCATAGACCCTTAATCTCCGGGTTAAGGGTTGCCGCAATCGCGCGGGATACCGTTGGTAGGACGGCGAAAAGCGCGGCATCTCGCGCCTATGCGGTAGTTGGGAAGGTGGTGTGAGGGAGGAAACAGCATCAGGTAGGCTTCTGAACTTGCGCTGGGTGGTAACCCTGGGTAAAGTATCTATTCGTCGCCGCGGGCGGCGAACATAAAAGAATAACGAGCACCGCTAGCTCAATTGGCAGAGCAACTGACTCTTAATCAGTGGGTTCTGGGTTCGAGTCCCAGGCGGTGTACAATCCGCTCCGCAGCTTCGGCTGCGGAGCTTTTTCATGCCAAAATTGGCTACGGGCACATTCTACCCGGGGTACAATACTCCGTCTACCTCCATCCAATGCATCTGAGCAGGCCGTGTTAGAAGCCTGTTCCTGCTACGCACAGGGCGAAATTGCGGATCTACCCGATAACCATCTAAGCGACACCTGTCGCGTTATTCTTGAGGGTGGACTAAGTGGAGGAGTATTGATGAGTGACTGTCCCTATTTTCAGATTTCTAAGAGTGGCTTGATTGCGGTCGCGGGCGGGGTGTGGTGCCTGGCGGGAGTGAATGTCGCGCGCATTGGAGTGGAGAGTTTTGCGGGTTCTACCGTGGGTGCGCCGTGGATCTGCCTGCTGCCCCCGCTCGTTTTTGCCGCCTTTGGGGCAATGTTCACCAAGGTTGCCGGGAAGCATATTCGGCGCATTCGCTCCCATCCCCGGCCAGCGCGACCCTTGTGGCATTTCTTTGATCTGCGCTCCTACCTTGTTATGGCCATCATGATGGGTGGCGGAATTGGCCTGCGCATCAGCGGAGTGCTGCCCGACTTCTTCATTGCCTTTTTCTACACTGGATTGGGGGCTGCCCTGGCCGCCGCGGGACTGCTGTTCTTCGGTGCTTTCATTCGCGATGTTCGCCGCGGTCAGTGATGTGCGGTGCGATGATTGCTGTGCCATACATTCGCAGGCTTGCGATATCTACGCTCTCCAAAGCTGAGTGCTATTGACTCAACTACTATTGAGCCTAGAGTGAACAATTACATATGAGCGGAACAAAGATAAGCCTGTGGGGGTTGGGATTGATGTCAGGGCGATAGGCCCGGGCGCCGAAAGGCGCGCGGCGTCGTCGTTCATAGAAGTGAAAGAAGGATTGACCATGGCATACGATATTGATCGCACGGTGTCTAACGCGGTGGACCGGTTCCTCAGCCCTTTTGATGGATTTTTTGCCGTTCCCACTCGGGTGGTGAACGGGCGGCGTTCCGATCTGGAGGATCTTGCGCTGCAATACCGTTCGCAGCTCAAGCAAACTGAAGATGGCTACGAAGTCCTCTTCGATGTTCCCGGTTTCGCTGCGGAAGATATTGACCTCAACGTTTACCCGGATCACATTACCCTCAAGGCTTCGCAGGAAGAAGAAATCGAGGGCGGTACGCGCACGCGGTCCGTCTCCCGCAGCCTGGGCTTCGATCAGGCGGTGGATACCACCACGGTGGATGCAAATCTCAGCGATGGCGTGCTCACTGTCACGGTGAAGACCACCGCGGGGTCGCAGGGTCGCAAGGTTCAGATTGGTTCAGGCAAGCGCGCCACGGAAACTGACTCCGCTGAGAAGTAAACCAATTTAATAGTGAAGCGGGGCTCCTCTCAATAGAGAAGGGCCCCGTTTTTATGCGCGCGTAGTATTACTTCGGCGCGCACTCGCTCTTTTGCCCGCGCGCCATGAGCTCGGCTTCCGGCGTGCCTTCGCGCACGTAGGTGGCACCGGCATTCGGGGTGGCCTCATCGGCCAGCGTGATACTCTTCCCGTCCTCAGCGAAATGCGCTACCGAAGTTCCGATCTTCTTACCATCAACATCCTTCCAGGTGACGAGGTTGTTAGCGGGTTCGAAAGTGCCGGTCATCACTTGGGATTCTCCGCCGCTGCAATCCACCACCTTGGAGATCAGCTCGCGTCCGTCCACGCTCACCACATACATCGACGCCCCCGCCTGCCGCATAAAACTCCCGGCCTCGGTCGTCTCAGCGGCATCGCATCCGCCTAGCAGGAGCGCCCCCGCTCCCGCCAGAAACAGCGCCGCTGCGCCCGCCGTCGTCTTGCGCATCATATCGCGCATGTCACGCCTCACTTCCTGTACGTTCCGGAAACGGTTCCGAATCTTCTTCCCTACTTTAGCTGCGGTACGACGCCGCCGCCCGGCCCGCCCACTCGTTTCCACGCCGCGGCTCACGTTTGCCTGTCGGTCGCCACCGCGGTGCTCCGGTTTGCTAGAGCACCAGTACCGCCGGCACCAGGAAAATCTTCACCACTATCGAGAAAGCGAAGAGCGTTGCGTAGGCATTATCAATGCGCTCGTCGCCCACCCGAGAGGTAGCCGCGTCCAGGACCGCCGGCTGGCCCAGGAAACCGGCGATTGCACCGGCGGTACGGGGTGCAGAAAGTCGGAGTACCCAGGCGCCCGCCACCAGCAACGCCGCGCAGGAGACCAGCGTGATCACGCAGACCGTCACCGCTGCGCCCACCGCCTGCGGAGAAAGCACAATCTGCGCGAAGCCGGGCCCGGCCGTCAGCCCCAGGGCAGCTAAAAACAGGGTGAGTCCCAGTTGGCGCATCGTCAGATTTGCCGCCTCCGGCATGGCCCACACAAAAGGTCCGGTGCGCCGCGCCGCGCCCAAGAACATTCCCGCGATCAGCGGGCCGGCCGCGGTACCCAGCTGGAATACCTGGCCGCCGGGCAGCGGGAAGGTAACGAAACCGAGGAGCAGCCCGGCCACCATGCCCACCGATAAACTCAGCACGTCGATCTCCGAAATTGAACGTTCGGAATCCCCGAAAAGATCAGCTATGGCATCCCAGCGTTCGCGCGGGGCCACCACGGTCACCCGGTCGCCCGGCTCCAGAATAAAATCGTCGCGGGCCAGCAGCTCCAGGTCCCCGCGCCGTACCCGGGTCACCACCGCGCCGTATTTGGCGGGCAGATTGAGTTCCCCGATGGAGCGCGCCGCCACATCCGGGTTAGAAACCACCAGGCGGTTGAAATCCACGTGGCTGCGATCATCAGCCAGATGGTCATTTCGCAAGTGCCCGAGGTGCGCGGCTGCCGCCTCCACATCCGCCGCCAGACCAACAACAACGACGTCGTCCCCTACCTCAAGATCCTCACCGGGCAGTGCCACTCGTACCCGCCCGCCGCGTCGCAAATACGAGACGCGTACCCGGCCGTCGGCCCATTCGGGGATATCGCGCAGGTTCATGGGGTGTTCCACGGTGATGGTGCGCGGATCGAGCAGTGTCCCGGCCAGAGAAGGAGTATCGCGCAGTCCCGGCCAAGCACGGCCCACGATGAGGGAAACCAGGATAATGCCGATAATGACAGCCAGGGGATACCCGAAGGCATACCCGATGGCGGGCTGCGTGGAGCCGTCTGTGAGTCGGGTGGCGGTGGCGAGAGCCGGTGCCGCCGTCGTCGCACCTGTGAAAAGGCCCGCTAAAAACGGCCGTTCGATGCCGAAAAGAATGCCCATCACCAGGGCGGTGCCCGCGGCGAGGAAAACCACTACCACAGAAGCTAAAAGCAAGGAGAGATTGCGGCGCAGCTGCGCGAAAAACGCCGCGCCCGAAGCGATACCCACGGTGTAGACGAAAAGCGCGAGCCCGAGGGACTGCACCACGTCCATACCAGCCCCGAGCTCGGGGAAGCGCGCGGACATGGCCAAACCCACAAAGAGTGCGCCGGCCGCGCCGATACGTATCCGACCCAGCGGAATCGCACCGAGAATGGAGCCGAGGGCCACCACAACGAAAATTGTTAGTAACGGGGAAGAGTCAAGGATCGCCACGCCATAAGACTAGCCGGGGTAGAGTAAGAGTGTGTCTGATCCCATTGTTACTCTTGCAACGAGCAAAGACTTACCGAAGCTCGACGTGGACGAGGCCGGTCTGCCCGATGCCCTGCGTGAGCGCCATATCGAACCGCGCGTTGTAGCGTGGAACGATCCCGATTACGACTGGAACGACGCCGGAGTTGTCGTTGTCCGCTCAGTTCGTGATTACGGGCGCGATCCGCAGGCCTTCATTTCGTGGGCCCGCTCAGTTCCGCGGATTCTCAACCACGCCGATATTATGGCGTGGAATTCCGATAAGCATTACCTGCGGGAATTGGAAGCGGCGGGTTTGCCCACCATTCCCACTACCTGGCTGGAACCAGAGGAAAACCTCACGAAACACCAGGTTCATACCCGTTTCCCAGCGCACGGTGATTTCGTGGTCAAGCCCGCGGTGTCTTCGGGTGGGCGCGGTACGGGGCGTTATACCGCCACCGATCCGGCTTCGCGCTCCCAGGCGATTCTGCATGCGCAGCACGAGCTTGCGAAGGGCCGCAGCGTCATGGTGCAGCGCTACCTGGAGAATATTGACCGCACCGGTGAGGTTTCACTGATCTTCCTCAACGGCCTGGCTTCCTACCGGGTGGAAAAGGCTCCGCTGCTCCACCCGCGTTTCCGTAGCGCGGATCAAATCCAGGAAGAAGTCGTCTCTGTTTCAGAGGCGCGCGAATCGGAATGGCGTTGGGGTGAGCGGGTGCGCAATGTGCTGCACGGGCTCATTCGCGAGCATACCGGGCGTGACCACCTGCTGCTCTTCAACCGCGTGGACATCGTGCCGGCCGCTCCGGGGGACCCGAACGAGTTTTACGTTATGGAGATTTCCCTTATCGACGGCTCGCTGTACCTGTCGCTGGATGAGAGTCACCTCAACCGTTTCGCGGACGCGATTGCGGTGCGCACGGCCTGGTAGTTCGGTCACGGGCGGCGCGGTTGTAGCACGACGGCGCAGCTTTCGCTCCCGCTAATAAACGCGACTGAGGTACGACGGCGCAGCCGGGCGGCGCGCCGATCCGGCTCACAACGTGGCCGCTATCACCGCCGCGGAATTGTCTTTGCGCGCGGTGACCGGCTATAGTTGTTTATCGGCGTTCTTTCGCCGAAATGGTGGCCATAGCTCAGCTGGCAGAGCACCTGGTTGTGGTCCAGGAGGTCGCGGGTTCAAGCCCCGTTGGCCACCCCAGAGTTCAGGCTCGTTTTGAATGTTTGGTACTAAGCAGTCGAAACGAGCCTGAGTTGTATCGCAGGTAGTGGATGGCGGAGATGCCGTTTCTGGGGCTGCTTGTGAGCCCTATCTGCGCAGAGAGGAGCCCTGATGGCGAAGCGTAAGAAGAAAGATCGCGGCGGCGTATTGACCTGGGTGGGAATCCTGGCCATCGCGCTCGCGAGCATCGCGGATTTTGTGTTGTTTTTCTTCGATAATGGCTCCCGCTATATTCTCTACACCCTCCCGCTGTGGTTCCTTGGCATCGGGTGTTTCGCCTGGCTAGGGCGGAGTGAGGAGCGCAGGAACAATACAAAACGCACGGGTAACAGATAGCTTGCAAGTGGCTGTTGGTGGCGGTTGACAAAC
>NZ_JBHNSQ010000059.1:0-2241 GCF_059085665.1 Actinotignum sp. usb-actsch-213 | reverse complement strand
TGGCGAACCGTCTTGTTCGGGTCAATAGTGGTCGTCGACTGATCTGGGAAAGTTACGGTGACCGTGCCGTTTTCGGAGACGGTGATCGTGGTTCCTTCGGGGAGCTTCGGGTTCTCCTTTTCGACGGCCTTCTTGACTTGCTCGCGTTCGGGATCGGTCAGCTTATTGACATCGACAACGCCGGTGAGTTCGGGGTCGTTGATCTTGTTCTTCTCGTTGTCCTTGAGCTGACGCACGGTCTTGTTCGCGGGGATCTGGGTCTCAGAGCCATCCGGGAAGGTCACTGTGACCGTACCGTTTTCGGAGACGGTGATCTTTGTGCCCTTCGGAAGATCCGGATTCTTCTTCTCAACGGCCTTCTTGACTTGCTCGCGTTCGGGATCGGTCAGCTTATTGACATCGGCGACACCGGTGATTTCGGGGTCGTTGATCTTGTTCTTCTCGTTGTCCTTGAGCTTGCAGACCGTCTTCTCAGCAGGGATCTGGGTCTCAGAGCCATCGGGGAAGGTGACGGTCACGGTTCCGTCCTTGCCGACGGTGACCTGGGTGTTTTCGGGCAGGTCGGGGTTGGCCTTCTTGACCTTGTCCTTCACCTGGTCCTGTTCCTCGGGAGTGAGGTTGGTCAGGTCCACAACTCCAGTGAGCTCGGGATCCTTGAGGGTGATCTTCTCGTTGTCCTTGAGCTTGCGGACGGTCTTGTTCGCGGGGATCTGGGTCTCGGAACCGTCCGGGAAGGTTACCGTGACGGTGCCGTCCTTGCCAACGGTGACCTGGGTATTCTCGGGCAGGTCGGGGTTGGCCTTCTTGACCTTGTCCTTGACCTGGTCACGTTCCGGATCGGTGAGGTTCTTCGGGTCAACCACGCCGGTTACTTCAGGATCCTTGAGAGTGATCTTCTCGTTGTCCTTGAGCTTGCGGACGGTCTTGTCCGGAGTGAAGGTAGTTGAGGAACCGTCCTTGTAGGTCACGGTTGCGGTGCCATTGTCGGAGACAGTGATCTCAGCATCCGTAGGCAGATCCGGGTTCTTGGCCTTGATGGCATCGCTGACCTTGGTCTTTTCCTCGGGCGTGAGTTTATTGAGGTCAACGACTCCGGTGATATCGGGATCCTTCAGGGTAATCTTCTCTGCCATCTTCGGCTTGGTGACAGCGATCTTGAAGGGAACCTTCACGGGATCGGGCTGGCCGGGAATGGTTACGAGCACGGTGCCTGTTACATCGCCCGTCTCCTGCCCCTCGGGGATCTGATAGGTAATCTTGCCGTCGTTGCCAACGGTGAGTCCAGCAGGAGCTTCGCCGTCGACCTTAAACGTGGAACCGTCCGGGAAAGTGAAGCCGTCCGGAGTGGAGATCGGAACCTCAACCGTGGAACCGGACTTGCCGCTGGAATCCGGATATGAAGGCGTGACGAGCGGCGCCTTGAAGGTCTTGGTGCCGAGGTCCTTGCCGTTGCGGTTGAAGACAATCGTGACATTGCCTTCCTTGTCCACGGTGACTTTGTCCGTGTCCTTGAGCTGGTTGAGTTCCTTGACCTTAGCCTTGATGGCATCCTGTTCGCCGGGCGTCAGGTTATTCGGGTCGGATACTGCTGTCTCGGAAATCTTGGACGTGTAGTAAATGATGGTAGCGGTCAGCTTCGGGGAGACCGCACCAAGGTCGGTTGTGAGCGTGCCGGGGAATTCCTGGGTGCCGGGTTCGTGACTGATCCCGGGAACCTCAATATTCTTGGTTATTTTGCCCTTGACCTCGTTGTGAACGTCCTGCTTGGAAAGGCCCGCGTCGTCGCCGTACTTGAGAATTCCGAGCTTGCCGTAATCCACATCGATAAGCCCCTTCACATCCTCGGGAGTGAAAGGCGCGTCGGTATCCAGGCTGCGGATGAGAGTGTCCTGCTTCGTGGGGAGAACGCGCACCTTGAACAGGTTCGAGAAGGACTGGGTGTAGCGCATATCGTCGGCTTTGTCCGTGCGGATTCCGATAAAACGCTTACCGCCAATCGAATTGGAAATACCAGCGTCATACTGGCCGGAGATAACGGCGGTATTGCCGGCGAGCTTGAGGTCGAACCCGGAAAGCTGTTTCGCGGCTGACCACGCCTCGCCCTGGCCCGGGGCATTAGTTCCCCAGAGCTTACCCTTGCTGTAGTCATCGGCTTTCAGAGTAACTGTTACCGGAGGAACGGGAGTGGACTTCAGTTTGTTCTGGTTTGTATTCGTGGACGGAAAAGGGCCTATAGGACAC
>NZ_JBHNSQ010000058.1:0-12044 GCF_059085665.1 Actinotignum sp. usb-actsch-213 | reverse complement strand
CTAGTATAGCCCCTCAAGCTGATTCGTGCACATGAATCTTTAGCTTGCTCCACGCCACTCGTGGCGTGGAGGTTACGCGCAGCGCTGAGCGGGTTGGCCGGGGCGGGTGGCCGCGTAGCGGCCGGGCGCTCCGATTTGCGCGCGCCCTGGGCGCGCGCCTGCGGGGCCGCTGGGTGTGGTTGGGCGGGTGGTGGATTGGGTGTGCAGAGGGGCCGGGTGGCGCGTTCTCATCCGTGCCAACTTTGTTGGCACGGGCCTCGGAGGTCCAGGGGCACGGGTGCCCCTGGCGGAGTGTGAGGCAGAGCCTCACCCCACCCGCAAACAGCCAGGGGAAGGGTAACGCGTGGCGTGGGCAGTGCGAATTGTTGCCAAGTTTCTTGTCGGGGTCGTGTGCGTGCAAAGCCCCCTAGTTAGTAGCACCGCAAAAAAGAGCGGCGCAGTGATGTAAGGAGAATTTTCGTGGACGAAAACATGGACGCTAACGCGATGACAAGCAGCGCTGGATGCGCGAGTAAAGAGGTGGAGGCGTTGCGTGCGGCCGAGCAAGAACGCTTCACCAAGCGCCTTGGGGCAGGTGTGCGTTTGCAAGAAATAGCGGCGCGCTTGCGCGTGCTTGAGGGTGAGTATCGGGGTGCGTGGACGCAGGCTTTGAAGTCCGGGTGGAGTGAGCGCGAATTAAAAAACTATGGGCTAACTGCGCCGGTTCAACCGCGTAAAAAGCCGCGCGCCAAACGCACGACTAGTGCGAGCGCAGACGCGCACAACGTGGAGCAAACAAGTAGCGAACAAGGTGGCGCGATGTAGTTCGTTGCGAAATGCACGGCGGGCGGGACCCCGTGCATGTGGGTGTCCCGCCCGTCTCGCGTTTTAGCAACGCGATAGTTACATGAGTGCGTTGCCGTGCTCGCGCGGATCGCTTGCTTCACGCGCGCTAAGAGTGCGTGCTGCGTTTACCGCTCGGCTCACCGCAGTGAAGATCGGAGCGGCCGCTTGGCGCTTATAGTTCGCCGCGCAATACGCCCGATACTCGGCCCGCACACTCGCCGCGTCGTCGGTCCATGCCGGGTCAATTTGGTGACAGTAGCGTGCGTCTTCCCTACTGCCTAACAAGAGTGCGCGCACCAGTTGTGCACTGCCACGTAGCTGTGCTTCGCGTGGTCGGTCTTCACGGTAAGCAGCGCTTGTTTCGGATCCGGGATACGCAAACAAGGACGCGCGAAAACGGCTCGGAAGGAGCGCATCCACCTCAGGATCAAGGAACACTATCGTTCCCGCGCTCTCATAGGTTGCGGTTTCAATACCCGGGGCAAGCACCTCCACGCGCTCGGGTGTTTCACCCCGGTAGATAGGTGGAACATACCGCACGTTCACGCTCTCCTCACTGGTGACGTCATCCGCGTCTGCGGTCTCAAGATCACGCGCCACGGGTTCGGTTTGTGCATCGACGTCGGCGCTCCACCCGGGCGCTACCTCGTCGAGATAGGCGGCGTCTTGGCGCGAGTCGAGGAGCAAGGCACGGGCGACTTGCCCGCTCCCCGCAATGTTGCCGGTGTGCTCAATATCCAGGTCTGGGTAGGCATACAAGGCGGGTTCGCCGGGTTCAGGGAAGATCCTATGATACGGAAAGCCGACTTGCTCGTTGCGTTCTTCGTCAAGGAAAGTAACGACGCTCTCACCGTACTTCGCAATGAATACACCGGGCGCGGCCTCAGTGAGCGCGCTGCGCTCGACACCGTCGTAGAGAGTAGGGATGCTCGGTCGTATCGTGGCCGCTGGCTGTTCGTCGTCTACATGATCGGCGACGTCGCCAGTCACCTCCACCGCATCGCTTAGCTCTCTTTGCTCGCTGTGGTTATCGGTGGCCGCTAGCGTTTTACTTTCCCCTTGGCCCTCGTCGAGTGGGGTGCGGTGGACGAGTGGCTGCGCCACCGTGCCCGGTGCGTGGGTGAGTGGGTCGGCCATGGCTTCCAGCTCGAGAAGGTCCGCGACAAACAGGTGTGTTTGCGCGTTGCTTGTTAGGCGCGTGAGGGCTTGGCCGTTTTGGTTGCCGGCAACAATCCCCAACACCTCCCAGGTGTATTCGCGTGACTCATATCTAGCGACGGCCGGGAGGGTTTTCCAATTCTCGATAGTGTCTATCGGGGTTGGTTTGGGTGGGAGGGGGATACGCGGCCAGCCGGCTAGCCCCTCGAAGAATCCCTCGTGTTCCTCATATTTAATGCCTTCCCGGAAACGCGCCTCTTGTTCGCGGTGGGCT
Source organism: Actinotignum sp. usb-actsch-213 (assembly GCF_059085665.1). Lineage (NCBI taxonomy): Bacteria > Bacillati > Actinomycetota > Actinomycetes > Actinomycetales > Actinomycetaceae > Actinotignum > Actinotignum sp. usb-actsch-213. The sequence goes on along the minus strand of NZ_JBHNSQ010000058.1, from coordinate 9,787 downwards.
TTGGTGTCTCCTTGGTCTTCGAGGGCAAGAGTGATTTCTTTCGAACGGGTACGCACGGCCGCGTACTCTGCCTCGTGTGGGAAGGCTTTGGTGGAGAGTTCTTGGGCGCTTTGGGCTTCTTCCCGTAGGAACTCGAGGTTTTCTTTTTCTTCCTCGAGACGCTGGGGAAGTCCAGCGACGAGGTTTTCTAGGCGTTGGATGAGACCACTTTGGCCGCGCTGCAAGATAGAGAGCGGGATACCGGCCCGTGGCCCATACCGCACTTCTTTCAGGTCCACGGGTGTGAAGATGATAGAGACATCGGAGACCGTGCCTAGGCGGCTGTCGGCCTCAACGCGGGCGATATCAAGTTCGATGCCACCGAGTTCTATTCTCACGCCCCGGGGCACGGAATACGTGCCGCCCGTGCGGCGTACGTTCTCGATGATGTAGGGCGATATGCGTGCGGAGACGGCCCGTGAGAGGGCCTGGGCGGCCGCGGTCCGCTCCGTAAAGGTGCCTAGGTCGATACGGATCGAGAACCGATCCCCGCTCGTATCACGTATGTAGCCCTGGAGGTGATCCAACGTGGCGATGGTTTTCTCGCTCGCCCGAATGCGCAGGTCGAGGGTGCGGGTGTCGTCGATGGCCCGGTTACGAGTCCTCTGCCAAGACGAGTGCAGGGCCTTGTATTTTTGCAGGGTTGCGTCCACTTCGCATTTCTCGAGCAGGAGCGGGTTTCCGGTAGCGATTGCTTTCGCACGCCCGGCCTCCATCTCCTCCGGCGAAACATCCTCGACAGAGCGCGTACCAGTCTTGTTGGTCATGATCTGCGCGATCGAGCGCGCCTTACGCTCATTCGTCTGCCACATATAGGCAGCAAACGAACCCGTCACCACATACCTATAATTGTAGACTTCCGGGTTTTCATTGCCTTGGCGGACCATACGTCCGTCGCGCTGGGTAATGTCGGTCGGCCGCCACGGCACGTCAAGATGGTGGGTGGCGATGCAGCGTTTTTGGACGTTCGTACCCGTGCCCATTTTTTGGGTTGAGCCAATCAAAACCGCAACCCTCCCCTCACGGCAATCCCGGAACAATTCTTCTTTTGCTGCATTATTGGGTGCTTCGTGGATGAACCGCACCGAGCCTTCCGGCAGACCCAGCTCATAGAGTTCGCTTCGGAGCGCATCGTAAGTATTCCACCCAGGCTTGGGTGTGTCGTAGTCGCAGAAGACCAGCTGCAACGCCCCCGGGATAGCGGATTCTTCACCATCGATGCCGCTATAGCGGTTGTCTTTAGTCTGTTCCCAGATCCGGTAGATGTTACGGGCGGCAACTTCGCTGACGGGGTGGTCGATAGGTTCGCGGCCGCGCAGCCGAAGGTCAAGCGCACCAAGCCTCCCGTCAGTACTCAAGGCGAGCATATTGTCGTTGCCGCTGCTCCCCGCGGCAATGCGATCAGCACGCCTCGCGATATCGTCCATGAAGGCTTTCATGTTTTCTCCGCCGTCGATGGAGACGATTTGCGGGGCGCGCTCACCATCCGCGTTTGGCGCAAGCAGGGGGATGTTGAGGGAGAGTTCGGCCGATGTTTTGACGTCGGCGGCGATACCCCACAGGCTCAGGAATTCGGGGAGGTTGTGGAAGCGTGAGATGCGGGTACGCATGCGGAATCCCCCGGAGGGTGAGATTTCAGCTTTGCGTTCCGAGCGGGTGAAGGTCGCCGCGAACGCGTCGAAAGGCTCGATACCGGCGTCTTTGAGCACGCTAGGTGCGAGGTATCGCATCATGGTATGTGCTTCGGCCAGGGAGTTGGAGATGGGGGTGGCAGTGGCGAGGGTGCAAATCCTCCCACCCGGATTCTTGGCTCTCAGATAGTGGAGTTTCATGTCCAAATCGGCCGTGTAGGCATTACCGTCGCCGGTACCGATACCCTCAAGTTTCGTGATGATTTTGAGGTTTTTGTAGCGGTGTGCTTCGTCGGCGATGATGTAGTCGATGCCGGTTTCCTCAAACGAGATACCGGGGTCGGTGGGGTGATCGAGTGCCTTTTTCAAGGTACCTTCCAGCGAGTTGATTTGGTTGGTCATTTCGTTGATTGTGGAGGAAGAATCGCTGGCCTTAATCGCTTCTTCCAGCTCATCAATGCGCGCCTCGATGTATTCTGCTTGGGTCTTATTTGAGCAGCCCAATGCCTTGAATTGCTCGTGGGTCATGACGACGGCATCCCAGTCGTTGGTGGCGACTTTCGCAACGAACTCGCGCCGCCCGCTTTTGGTCAGATCATCCGAGGTAGCGGTGAGCACACGCGCTGCGGGGTAGGTTTGCTGAAACTCCGAGGCAAACTGGTAAAGCACGTTCGCTGGCACCGTGATGACGGGTTTGTGGATGAGTCCGAGGCGCCTTAGTTCCATCGCCCCCATAATCATGGTCTTTGTCTTGCCTGCCCCGACCTGGTGGAATAGCCCGACGGATTCTTGGTAGATCATGCGTGCCACGCCAGAGCGTTGATGTGAATACGGGGTGATGTCTTTCGCCAGACCCGGGAGGGTGAGTTTTTCGCCCATGCCTGTGTAGTCGCGGGGCAGATATGAATTGAACATCTCGTTGTAGCGGGCCTCGAGCCGTGCGGCGCGCTCGCCGTCTGCCCAGGCCCATTCGGTGAAAGCGGTGGCCATATCGTCCATTTTCTGGGCGACGGAGGCGGTTTCGGCGCGGTCGATGAATTCTTCACCGTCAATGGTTTTAGATTTCACCGTGATAGGGGTGTGATTGAGAAGCGCCTCAAAAATCTGAGTGCCGCTACGGCGTTCCGTGTTCCATATGCGGCGGGCCTTTGCGGAAGGCTGGTAGCCGTCCTGGACGGCTTTCCAAGCACCGGTAACCGGGTTATAGCCAACCTGCCCGACGCGCTGTTGGTGCCACCCCATGACGACCTCGGAGTAGAAGGCGTGGTGGTCGGCTACGCTTATCCACGGCGCCCCCGGGCTGATCTCGATATCCGATAGGGCGAGTGGTTCGGGCATGACAGCCTTGAGAGCCGCGATATTCTCGCTCATGCGGGCATCGGTTTCGAGTGCGTCTTGGGCGGCCACCACCTTGGCGTGGATATTGCCCGACAGATAAGCGCTGCGCTCTACCAGCTCGCCAGTCTCTGGGTCGAAGAAGGTATGCTCGCGCAAGCCGGCCGTGACTTCCTCATCGGCCAAGCCGGTGAGATAGCCAATGTATTCGGTGTCGACTCGGCCTTTCTCAACCATGCAGATAGCCAAGCCGTCTTCGATAGTATCGGCACCCAGGGGTTTGAAGGTGATGCCGATTTGGCGGCGCTCAAGGATCCCGGCCGGGCGTGCCGTGCGGGCGTCTTTATCGAAAACTTCAATAGCCATGGTCAAGGCCGCGTCCGGGTCAGAGCGGAAGACCCGCACCGCAGGTACGTCAACCCAGGAGAGTTTTTCTTCCCCGGTTTTCCGGTCCGTATACCAACGCTCCCGCTGGGAGTTGAGTGGACCATACTTGGCCACATACGCTTCATATGCGGCTTTGAGGCGGTTGCGCGCTTGGGTGAGTGTGGGTGGGTTTTCCTGGGTTTGGGACTCAAACTCCACCAGCGCCCGCACTTGGTCACGCAAATCAAGCAACGTCGTGAGTTGAGCGGTAGCGTTTTTCGCAACCTTCACAGGCTTGTTACCACTTGCGGTGTAGCGCTCGAACCCAGCCTCGGTCTTGGTGATGCGGCCGAGCTTTTCCTGGTCGACCGGGCGCAACTCAATCTCACCCTCGTAAGCGTCTTGTCGTGGGGCGAATACAAGACCGGCCTCCCTTGCTTGGGAGGTGATTGTGGCGAGGGTGGTGGCAAGTTGCCCCTCCAGCGCATCTATATTCCCACTCACGCTAAGCGCCGGGCCGTATTGGTTGGTGGTTTCTTCCCACTCCCCCAAGACATGCTCCGCGTGGGTGTGGAAGTATTCATTCACAGGAAACTCACCCGCACCAATAGTGAGTGGGTGGGTGTATTCCCAATCGAAAGGCTGAGGTTCTTCGCCTTTTTCCCGCCGCCGGAAGATCAAGATGTCGGAGACGACATCAGTGCCGGCCATTGCCTCATGCGTGCCGGCCGGCAAACGGACAGCACCCACAAGGTCGGCCCTAGCGTAGAGTTCGCGCCGCACTCCCGGGTTCTTCGAGTCCATCGTGTAGCGCGACGTTAATACGGCGACGATGCCACCGGGCCGCACCTGCGCTAGCGCTTTACTCACAAAGTAGTTGTGGACGGTGTGGCCACCGGGGTTATAGACCGGGTCATACGGGCGGTAATTACCGAAGGGAACGTTCCCGATAGCCGCGTCGAAATAACCGCCTTCGTCAAGGTCAGTGTCCGTATAAGACTGTGCTCGTATGTCGGCGTTGGGGTAGAGCCTGGCGGCGATAGCGGCAGGGGTCGGGTCGATCTCAACACCCACCATCCGCACCGCTGCTGGCGCGGTGCCGATGAACATCCCAACACCGCAGCCGGGTTCCACCACCCGCGCGCCCTCTACCAGCCCGAGGTTGCTCAGCGCGCCCCACAAAGTGCGGGCGATGGTCGGGTTGGTGTAGTGGGCATTCGCTGTGGACTGTAACGCCCTCTTATAGGAGTCTTCGTCTATGAGGGCTTGTAAAGCTTCGCGTTCGTGCTTGTAAGTGTCGGTACGAGTATCGAAAAGCGTGGAGAGGCCTCCCCACCCGGAAAACCGCGCCAACACCTCCTGCTCGGAGCTACTCGGGGTGCGATCTTCTAGTTGGGTAAGGAGGCTTAGCGCGGCGAGGTTCGCTTCTATCCGGGCTTTCTCACCGCGCGGACTAGGCTGGTTGGTTAGTTGGTAAGCAGGCCGGCTTCTTTCAGCTCGACCGCCCAGGGTTGGGGATGGTAATACTCGGTTTTCAGGTAGAACGGTGCTTGTTCTATCAAGACTTTCTCCACCGCTTCCCAGCTCAGGATGAACGGGTCGAGGTCGTTCATCTCGTGTTGATTATTGAATGCGTCCTTGAGGTAGGCCAGGGTGAATGTCGCTTGGAGTTCTTTGGACTCGAAGCCCATCACCTCGTCGACTAGGCGGTTCAACCAATCGCGAGCCGCTTCCTCGACCCGCATCTCGGCCTGCTCGATCATTTCGGCTCTCATCTCGGCTATCGCTTCCGGGTCCTCCAGCTGATCCCCGCGTAGTGTCCAGTCCGACATATCCCAGTATTGAGTCATCCATTCGTTGGCGAGGATTGTCGGCAAGGGTTCGGGAAGGTCCTGACTCTTCCAAATCGCCAAGGATTCCTCCTCCTCGTAAGCGTCCATGATCGCTGCCCGCTCGTATGCTGCTTCCATCCGGGCTGTCGCTGCTGCCGTCTGCCGGGCCGCTACTTGATCGACCCAGTTCTCGCTGGCTGGCGGGTAGGCCGCTAAGAGCGCCTGCTCGAGCGTGTTCTGTGTCTCCAGCATCGCTTCGTTGACGTTCGCTTCCAGATTCTGGCGGGTTTCCTTGCCCATGAGAGTCTCCTTGAGGAGTAGTGGTTGTCGTGTTGAGGTAGAAGGTCAGGTCGAAGAGGGCTTCTTGCCCACTCGAAACAACTGTGCGTCGCACCATAGCTAAGTGTCTCCATCCTCCCGGGCGCTACCCGGGAATTGTTTTTTGGGGTCACTAGTTAGTGCGTGTGCAAAGCACACCGGCTTTTCCGTTTTAGGGGTTGCGGGCCGCGGCTGCAATGAGTGGCGTGAACATGAGGATGATCAGGATGGGGAACAGGATGGTCCACATAATCCCCCGCAAAATCCCGAAGAAGATGCCGTGCATGTAAATCTGGTAGCCGAATACAAGGAAAAAGAACACGAAGTACCATCCCCAGCTCGACCCGTACTGGTCGGGCATGGAGAAAGGCGCCATGATCGCGAACAATATTCCAGTAAACAGGAAGCCGGTGCGGTAGTGGCGCCGAATCCACGAAAACGTGCGCATGATTCGGCTCCTCGGGCGGGCTGGCTCTGGAATGTAGACGCTGGCGTCGTAGGTCGGGTACCCGTATGCCAGGTCTGGCGGTAGTGGCGGGTAGGTGTTGGTTGATTGGCTCATTTTTCTATTTCCCCTCTCCCCAAGGCTGGTTGTGATACTATACTACAATAGGCTTGTGGGGTTGCTCCTACCTGCTATTTCGTGGTTGCAATAGCTCCAACTCGCCATACTTCCCTGTCTTTGACAAGGCGGAAGTTGTAGAACGCCGTCGTGGGGTTTCCTTTCCAGCTGCTCTCGCTCGTCGGGGTGATGGTTACTTGGCGGTCGGCATAAGCGACATCGACGGCTGCGGCTGGTGGGGTTTGTCCCCACAGTGGCTCGACGGCAACGCTTGTGTATGCGTCGTTTGTTTTGAGGGTTTCCCAGGCCGCTCCCCCACGCACCTGTGCTTCTTCGCTGGGTTGGAGAGACTCAGTGAGATAGGGACTCGCACGCTTATAAGCGTCGAGCGGGCTGGTATCGGTTCGGGAGTCTTGGCATGAAAGCAAGAGCGCGACGGTGTCAGCGACGCTTTCCGCATCCGCCTCGTTGACGGTCGGTGCGTTTGTGAGGCAGCGTGGCATCATTGCGGCCGGCGACGCCGGAGCGGGCATGGTCGGTGCTGTGTCTGGTTCGGGGTGGGTGCAGCCAGCGGCCACCACAAGCACCAGCGTCGCAAATAAACCGATGGTTCTGTTTTGTGTTGTCATTATGGGATCCTTAGTGCTTGCGGGAACATGCGGTCGGAGGCTTCTCCCCACCCGAGTGGGTAGGTATTCACACCGTATCCTGGGGCTGCGTCAATAAATTCGCCATTACCGATATAGAGCGCGACATGCGTGATGTAATCAACATCGGGGTCGACGCTTGTTGATTGGAAAGCGAGGATGTCGCCGGGCTGGAGATGTACGACGTCGGCGGGCACATAAGTGCCACCAAACTGGGTGGCGCTGTAGAGTGCGTTTTCGCATTTACGCCGGGCCGGTGTCTCACCAGGGATAGACATGGGTAGGTCAATGCCGCGTCCGTTCTTATATGCGGCCCACACTAGCCCGCAGCAATCGAAACAATCGGGTCCCATGCTCCCGCACGCCCCGCTGCCTTCCCCGCGGTAGGGTTTGCCGCGTTGGGAGATAGCCCAAGCAACAACGCTTGCGTTTGAGCCACCCGCAGCGGCGGGTGCGTAGCGGGTCACCGCTAGATTCTTGATTTTCTCTACGTAGTTCATGGTTTCCGGGTAGGGCGGGATACCACCAAACGACTGGACAGCGCCCAGGCCGGCGTTGTATGCGGCCAGGGCGAGATCGACGGGATCACCTTTCGCATGGCCTCCTTCCACAAGGCCCCGCGCGCTGGCAAGGAGGTCACACATATAATGCCCCTGGCTCCAGATAGCATCTTGCGGGTTGTTGACATCGGCGACTCCGTCCCCGTCGCCATCTTTACCAGCGCCTGCCCAGGTGGTTGGCATGAATTGCGCGATACCAAGGGCACCCGCGCTAGATACCGCGCTCGGGTTCCAGGCTGATTCGGCTTCAATCTGCGCCGCAAGCAAAGCCGGGGTGATGCCTTCACAGATACCACCGGCGCGTGCGACCACGGCGGCGTATTCGGGTGGGATATTACTCGCAGCCCCAGTAAGGCTCGCGCTGCCTTTGCTATCGCCGCCCAGCAGGATAATCATGAGCGGGGCAAGCAAGGCAAGGAGTGCGGCTGCGCCTATATAGATAGTGCTTTTCACGAAAAGGCTCCTCTTAGTAGACGGTGATTGTCCCGGAATTCACAAGCCCGTCAGCGCTCACAGACCACGAATAGGTGCCAGGTTCCATAGTGATGCTGGCTTCGAAGGAGCCACTACCGGCGACGGTTTGGGATCCGAGTGATAGGGAGCGTCCGCCGACGGTCGCGTAGACCGAGACCGGGACCGCGCCGGTCGTGCTCACGTTCGCGCTGATGGTGACCGAACGCCCGCTAGAAGTAGCGCCGGCGGAGAGGTCGGTGACGAAGGCCGGCTCCGGGACCGGTGCCGGTTCAGGCGCGGGTACGGGCGCGGGCACTTCCTCTACTGGAGGCTGGTAGCCCGGTTGACGCTCTACTGGCTCTTCATGCCCGCCTTGAGGCGCGCTCCCGCCCTCGCTCACCGGGGGCGGCGGGGGTGCTGTATCTGCTGGCGGCGCTGGCACGGCTGGCGTTGCCGGCAAGGCTGGCGAAGGCGCTTCGGACGGAGTGCTCCGCGGGTGCGGCGTTGCCGTAACACTAGGCACGACTGGGGAAGGATCGGCCACATCGTCGGTGCTGGTTAGGAGGAGGTGTGCGAGGTATCCAGCCGCTAACGCCAAGACCAAAGCAACAATCGCAGCCAAGAATTTTAGGACACGGGAGCGTCTGTCGCCCTCCTTGTCATCACCGGAAGTAGCGTTTTCTTCCGCCGGTGGGGTGGTGGGTGGGCGCTGAACCACCGGCAAACTCACCGTGTCCGTTAGGCGTGCCGAGCGGAGTTGATTGCTCAAGCGCTGGTTTTCTGCCCGTAAGTCTTCAAGAATGCGGGTTTGCTCTGCTTCTCGCATTTTGGCTTTCTCGAGGGCAAGCTCAGCAGCCGTAAGCTCCGTGTGTAGATCCCGCACCTGACCAGCCACCGTGTTGCGTTCGCGCTTCAAGCGGTCTTTATCCGCCTCAAGCGTCTGTGCGTATTCGACGCGCTCGTCTAACACCTGACTGAGTCGGGTTTGTTCTTCACGGGCTTGTGCAAGCTCAAGACGCATAGCCTCAGCCTGTTCACCCTCTTGCGTACCTTCCTCTATCTCACGCCGAAGCGCTTCTAACTCTTGGCGTTCGGCTGCGTGCGCGTCTCGCTCTGTGGCCAGGTCTTGCTCGGCCTGTTGGAGGGCCGTGGTTTTCTCTACCAGTGCGGTTTGGGTTTGCTTGAGTTGGAAGAGAGCATCGCTCAATTTCTCACGGCCTTCTCCTTGTTGGGTTTCTAGCGCCTTTGCCCGGGTGGTCTCTTCTTCAAGCCGCCTCGAAAGTACCGATACCTGGACTTGGGCTTGCTCAAGCTGCCCCGCAAGACCACTGTTGGCGGTCTTGAGTTTCTCGTTTTCTTCTTTTGCTTGGGCTAGATCTTGCTGGCAGGCAGTGAGGGCTTCACGGGTCACCTCGGCATCGCCAAGCGATTGCTGTAAGGCTCGGTTTTGTTCTTCAAGTTCACCTACCCGCAGTTGTGCCGCGTCCAGTTCATTACGCGCCGCGGCTAGTTCGGTTTCTAGTGCCGAGCTAGCGGCCTGGGCCTGCTGTAAAGCAAGGTTATGTGCGGCTACTTGTTCTTCCCACACAGTGCGCTCGCTCGCATAGGCGGCTTGGAGGTCTGAGTATTCTTGACGGACCTGACGAACCTCTAACTCAAGGCCGTCGCGTTGTTCTTCGGCTTGTGTTGCTGCACGCTGAGCACTCTCAAGGCTGGCTTGCAGACCATCAAGCTGAGCAACTAAATAATCGCTCTCATGCTCGTCAATGGCGTGGGAGTTTCTAAGGGTTTCACACTCTGTCTCCAAAGCTCGCTTTTCTAGGAGCAGGCTGGCGTATTCCCGCTCAAGGAGACGCAAACGCCCATCTTCTAACGTGCCCACAGGGGCGGGCGGAGTGGCATCAGTAGTTTCCGAGTGTACTGGGACTTCTGACGACGATGCACCCTCCCCCATGGCCGCATCGGCCGGCGGTGCTGGCAGGGCTGGCACGGCTGGCAGGGCTGGCACGGCTGGCACGGCTGGCACGGCTGGCACGGCTGGCAC
>NZ_JBHNSQ010000057.1:0-1423 GCF_059085665.1 Actinotignum sp. usb-actsch-213 | reverse complement strand
GTATCTGTATCCCGCGGTGATCCTCGTGTCGGCATGCACAAAGGCGACCATCGCGGGTACCTTTCGAATCAACTCTTACCTATCCTCGAAAGGAGATACCCCGCAATGGCCGCTGACCCCCATCATATCGACCCGACAACCTACCTGGGCGAACTACTCACCCAAGCATCCCCCGACCTGATGCGTCACATGCTCACCGATTTCATCAACCAGATCCTGTCCGTCCAAGCCGACAGTATCTGTGGAGCGAACTATGCAACACCCTCCCCGGACCGTGTCAACAGGCGCAATGGTTACCGACACCGCCAGTTAGACACCCGCGTTGGAAGCCTGGATATCGCTATCCCCAAACTACGTACCGCTTCCTTCTTCCCTGACTGGCTACTCGAACGCCGCAGCCGGGCAGAGCGCGCGTTGACCACCGTGATTGCCACCTGCTACCTCAAAGGAGTGTCTACCCGACGCATGAACGACCTGGTAGCCACGCTCGGCATCACTAACCTCTCCAAATCACAAGTCTCGGACATGGCCAAAGACCTTGACGCGACCGTCAACGATTTCCGTACCAGGCCTTTAGACCAGGGCCCTTACTATTACCTGTCCTGTGACGCGCTGACCATGAAAGTACGTGAAGGCGGACGCGTGGTGAAAACCAGTGTGCTGCTGGCTACCGGCGTCAATAAGGACGGATATAGGGAATTACTGGGCATGCAGGTTGCTACAGCGGAATCTACCGCGTCGTGGACCGGGTTTTTCCGTGATCTTATCGCCCGTGGCCTTGAGGGTGTTTTCCTGGTGACCAGTGATGCTCACCTGGGTATCCAGGCAGCGGTCAGTGATTGTTTACCGCAGGCAAGCTGGCAACGCTGCCGGACCCACTTCGCGAAGAATCTTTCATCCATGGTCTCTAAGACCCAGTGGCCTACATTATCGGCAATGTTCCACACGATTTTCAGGCAACCAGATGCTGCTAGCGTGTGGGGGCAAGCCCGGGACGTGGTCGAGTTTTGTTCGAGGAAGTTTCCTCATGTTGGGGACTATCTGGAAGAATCCCTTGACGAGATTCTCGCGTTTACCGCTGCTCCTGAAACAATATGGACCAAGATCTGGTCGAATAACCCGACCGAGCGGCTTAACCGTGAGATTCGTAGGCGTACTGATGTTGTGGGTATTTTCCCTAACCGGGAGTCGGTGGTCAGGCTGGTCGGAGCGGTTTTAGCTGAGCAGCATGATGAATGGATTCAACAAAAGCGGTACATGTCGTTGGCGAGTCTGGCGCAAACCCGGGATGTTATCGCTCGTGGTGTTATCGACGAGAAGACTATTAGTGGGAAGGAAATTATTGCTTGACCTGTGTCTGATATCCAGTCCTTATTAGTATCGAAACCAGAGAATGACAATCATGATTCGAGAACACAGATAC
>NZ_JBHNSQ010000056.1:0-328 GCF_059085665.1 Actinotignum sp. usb-actsch-213 | reverse complement strand
GTTGTGGTGGTGATGGCGTGCCTATTGAAGAATGAGCCTGCGAGTTAGGATGTGTGGCGAGGTTAACCCGTGTGGGGTAGTCGTAGCGAAAGCGAGTCTGAAGAGGGCGTTTTTAGTTGCATGTTCTAGACCCGAAGCGGGGTGATCTACCCATGGCCAGGGTGAAGCACGTGTAAGAGCGTGTGGAGGCCCGAACCCACCAGGGTTGAAAACCTGGGGGATGAGTTGTGGGTAGGGGTGAAAGGCCAATCAAACTCCGTGATAGCTGGTTCTCCCCGAAATGCATTTAGGTGCAGCGTTGCGTGGTTCTTTGTGGGGGTAGAGCTAC
>NZ_JBHNSQ010000055.1:0-1246 GCF_059085665.1 Actinotignum sp. usb-actsch-213 | reverse complement strand
CTTTACGGATGTTTAGACCGTCTTCCCAGGGGTGCTCGGTATCGATGTGGGTATCGATCTGGGCGGGCTTATCGCTGGGCGCGCTAACGGGTTTCTTCCGTGTCTGGACCTTGTTAGAAGCGAAATCAGACATCGGTTGAGTGTTGATCGACCTGGAATAAAGCCAATAATCAAGCGCGGTCAGCAGGTGGGGCTGGGACCAGCCACGATGGGAGTGTAAGAACTCTTTCAACGGCGCGTTCACTCCTCCTTCTAGACGGTTCGTCGTCGACTCAAGACTGGTTGACACGTCCAGGGTTGGATCAAGGAACGTGAAGAGCACGCCTTGTTTGACGTAGCGGTCAAGGGCACCCACGATACGGCGAGTGGGGTGATGGGTGTACCACCATTTCTTGTTTTTCCGCGCGAAAGAAGGAATATTCTCAAGGCGGGTTTCCTCCCGATAAGTCTTCTCTGCCAGCCATTGATCGTAAAGCTCGTGGAAAGCGTGCAGCGAGTTTTGCCAGGTAATAGCACCCTCGCGGGTAGTTATTTTGGTTAGGTCGAGGGCGAGCTTGTATAAGGCCTTATGGGCTTGGGTTTGCGGGCGGGTGGTGGTGACTTGGCGGATATTACGTTGTACGTGTACCAGGCAGCGTTGGATGCGTGTGGTGGGCCATTCCTGCTTGATCGCTGCCAGTGCTCCTGGTGCCCCGTCGGTGGTAGCAACGATAGGGGCAGGCAGACGGCGTAAGAGGGCGAGGTAGGCGGCTTTGGATTCACGGTCACATAGCTGGTAGGCGATCACGCCTTCTCGCGTGTAAGCGATCAGTACGCACCAGTTGTAGGCGATATAGGTCCCGTCGATGAAAACCTGGTCGTAGACCTGCCCGGTAGGCGTCCAGATGGGGCGGGTTTGCCAGCACCAGGCATGCGTGCGGTCCCAGGTTCGGGTGTCGCGGGCGCCCAGGCGTCGGGGTGTGGTTGTGGTGAGGTAGGTGAGGAATTCAGCGAATTCTTGGGCGTGTTTTTGTCGGTCATCGGTCGCGGTGAAGCTGTATTTACATTCCTTGCAATACCAACGCTGACGGCCTTGTTTTGTGAAGCCTTTCTTCTTTGAAGGGTTTGAGCAGATAGGGCAGTGTCGGGCGCGGGGATTGAGTTTCTTCACTCCCTGCACATTCCACCGCGGGTGTCAAGGAAGCAAGCTTATTGAGGTACTCGAGCTCAATAAGGCTGACTTTTCGTTGCTATGGCAGGGCAAACC
>NZ_JBHNSQ010000054.1:0-335 GCF_059085665.1 Actinotignum sp. usb-actsch-213 | reverse complement strand
CCAACGTTTACAGCATGGACTACCAGGGTATCTAATCCTGTTCGCTACCCATGCTTTCGCTCCTCAGCGTCAGTAATGGCCCAGTGACCTGCCTTCGCCATCGGTGTTCCTCCAGATATCTGCGCATTCCACCGCTACACCTGGAATTCCAGTCACCCCTACCACACTCAAGCCTGCCCGTACCCACTGCACGCGCGAAGTTAAGCCCCGCGTTTTCACAGCAGGCGCAACAAGCCGCCTACAAGCCCTTTACGCCCAATAATTCCGGACAACGCTCGCGCCCTACGTATTACCGCGGCTGCTGGCACGTAGTTAGCCGGCGCTTCTTCTCCACC
>NZ_JBHNSQ010000053.1:0-12215 GCF_059085665.1 Actinotignum sp. usb-actsch-213 | reverse complement strand
GTCGCTACGAGGCGCGCTTAGGCGATAGGCCGCCGCTGCGCCAAGGGACGATTGAAATTAATGAGGGCAGAACCGATCATGTACAGTCCTGCCGCGCAGGCGAGGAAGACGAACGCTCCAGTAAAGGAGCCCCCGGCTGCCTTGATCGCGTAGCCCATGATGATGGGAGCAAGCGCACCGCCCAGGGATGAGGCCATGTTCATGACAGAACCAACCGTTCCCACCTGGCTCTTCGGGGCGAGCCAAGCCGGAATAGCCCAGTACAGCCCACCGAAGTTCGTGAAGAACACCGCGCCAGAGAGCAGGAAAAGTGCGGTCATTCCGGATGGTGCGAAGGGAATTGCCGCCACGCATACCGCCATGCCGAGGGCGGAACCGACCAGTAATGCCTTCATGACCTTGTTGTAATCATTGAAGGTGCGCCGGCCCCAGTCCGCGAGCCACCCGGCTACCAGCTGGCCCACCACGCCCATCATGAACATGAAGAAGGTGCCCCAGCCTAGGCCGGCTAAATCGAAATCGCGGGCACGCGAGAGATAGGACGGGGTCCAGGAAATGAGGCCCCACCATACTGTGGCCCAGCCAAGACGCCCGAACCAGAAGGCCCACCAGGAGGTGGAACGTGCATAGTCAACGATGCGCGGGAGCTTGGCCTTTTCTTCTGCGGTGAGTTCGGCCCCTTCCTGACCTACCTCACCTTCGCGGATGTGTTCGAGTTCTTCCGCGCTCACCCGTGGGTGTTCTTCCGGAGTGTCACGCACCCAGATGTAGTAGATAATCGCAACGATCACCGTGATCCCGCCGGTTATATAGAAAGCCCAGCGCCAGGACCCGAAGAATCCAATTATTGCGGTGACCATAATGCCACCCACAGCGGATCCGAAGGCCCCGGCCATATCCACGAAAGTGGCGCCGCGGGCACGTTCCCCGGAAGGCAACCAAGAAGAGTTGAGCTTGGAGCCCGAGGGCGCACACGGTGCTTCCAATGCACCGAGGAGCAAGCGGGATACCCCGAAGCCCAAGCCGGTGTGGATAAAACCAATAACCATCTGGGTTCCGCCCCAAAGTGCTCCGGCCGCACCGATAACGCGGCGTGGCCCGAATTTATCGAGGAGCCAACCACCCGGAACCTGGAAGATGAGGTAGGTCCAGAAGAAAGTAGAAAGAATCCATCCCTGCATATCCTCATCGATGCCCAGTTCCTTATCGATAAAGGGCAGGGCGATGGACAGGGTGGTGCGGTCAATGTAGTTGAGCAGAATAATGAGCCACAAAATCATGAAGACTTCAATGCGAATCTTCGATTTTTTACCCTTGCGTGGGTGGCTCACTGCGTGCTTATTAACGGACATGGTGAACCGGCTTTCTATGCCTGGGCCGCTTCTGCGGTCTTGACCCCGAGGGAAGTAGCAATATCAAAGGCTCGCTGGGAGGGACCGATGGAGGCAATACCCTGGCCCACGATTTCGTAGGCGGTGCCGTGGGCCGGGGTGGCCAACGGCACGGGCAAACCTCCCTGAACCGTCACACCCTTATCGAAGCCAATGGTCTTGAGAGCAATCTGGCCCTGATCGTGGTACATCGTGACAACGCCGTCGAAATTCCCCTTCTGGGCTCGCATGAAGGTGGTGTCCGGCGGGAAGGGACCCTGCACATTAACACCATCAAACTGGGCGAGTTCCACCCCAGGGGCAATATGGTCAATTTCTTCCCGGCCGAACTGCCCGGATTCTCCACCGTGCGGGTTGAGCGCGCATACCGCGATACGCGGTTCTTCTACTCCGATGCCCTTAATAACATCGTTGAGAAGGTTAATGGCATCGCGAACCGCTCGGGCGTTAATACGGGCGGCTACTTGCGAGATTCCACAATGCGAAGTAACGCGCGAAGTGGTGAGCCCGGGAATGAAATTGAGTTCGGAAGTGAAGCCGTCGTAATTGAGTTCCTTGGCGAACCAACGCAGCTCGTCCTCTTCATGCATGCCGGCTTCGTGGAGCGCGGCTTTGTTGAGGGGGAGGAAAATAATCGCATCCGCTTTGCCGTCCTTGTACATGCCGATAGCCTTGAGGAGATCGGATTTCACACGCCGACCGCCTTCCACGGAATGCTCCCCGCGTTTAACGGGCTGATCTTGGAGCTCGGATCCCACGATCTGCACCTCACCGGGCTTTGCTTCTTCCGAATAGGGGAAGCTCAGAGAGAGCTCCGCGCAGTATTTCTCTACTTCGGAAGCCGATGCAAGCAGCTTAATATTGGCCTTCTGACGGTTCTCCTCATCGGCACATAACTTCATCGCCAGTTCGGGGCCGATGCCTGAGGGATCACCGATAGTCATAGCAAGATTGGGAACGATAGTCATTGTTTTCTCCTTTGTAGCTGTGGTCGCTCGTGCGGCCAGTGACGGACGGATAACTGGGGTAAATAGGTTCGGGGATTAGTACGACGGTGCGGGGGCCGACTCACGAGTAATCTGTCCAATGGCACCCTGGCCCGTGGCGGAAAGATTCGCGTTGAAAGGATCAATGGTGCGCAGTGCGGAGCGCAGTACCTGGCGGATATAGCGGGCATTTGTTGCTCCCACTCCCAGCCAGTCCGAGCCGTAGTGTTCCACCATGAATGCTCCGGTAAAGCCACCCCGCAAAGCTTGCCGAATCACGGCGCGGTAGTTAATAAGTCCGCTTTCCAGGGGAACCGGCGCGGACATATAGGTGCCAGTTTCCGGGTCCTCATCGCGAATATAGTTCTTGATATGCCAGTAATTGGCGTAGGGAAGAACCGCATCGAACATGTCCTGGTAGCTGGGCATGGGCCGGTGCAGGCGAATGAGGTTGCCGATATCCGGATTAAGCCCCACGTTGTCACGGTCAATATCACGCACGAAACTCACCGCGCCGTCGTGGGTTCCCACGTAGGTGTCTTCGTACATTTCCAGGCTGATGTGCATTCCGAGCTGGCCGGCGTGCCGGGCTAGTTCCCGCACCCGTTCCACCGCGAGCGGACGCAATTGCGGATCGCATACGTGCCCGGGTGCTAGCCAGAACCACAGCGCTTTTTCCTGCGCCGGGGTGAGGGCCTCCATAAAGCCGATATTGATGACCTGTGCCCCGAGCTCATGCCCGCGGTCAATGAGGTCATGTACGAAGGCAAGATTGGTATCTCCGTTGCGAACATCGACGACGGAACGCCTACCTACGGAAATAGCGGGAATGCTGAGGTCGAGATCGCGGCACATATCCCGGAAAGACGCGAAGCGTTCCTCGGATATCTCAACAAGGGGAACCCAATCATCCATCGGATCAATGGCACCGAAACCAAGCTCCTTGACTTG
Organism: Actinotignum sp. usb-actsch-213; assembly: GCF_059085665.1. Taxonomy (NCBI): domain Bacteria; kingdom Bacillati; phylum Actinomycetota; class Actinomycetes; order Actinomycetales; family Actinomycetaceae; genus Actinotignum; species Actinotignum sp. usb-actsch-213. The sequence continues at coordinate 8,887 of NZ_JBHNSQ010000053.1, read as the reverse complement.
GAGAAGCTGGTCTTCCCATATGCTTACCGGTGCGGTTCCTATATCCTCCCCTGTTTCTGTGCGGGATCCGAAATTCATCTTGGCCGCAATTGGCCAGGTATCCGCCGTATACACCTCATCACTCCTTTCGCCGGCCCCGGTTCCGGGGCCGGCGCTTATCTGCTTATTGCTAGCGAGCCTTAGCTCTGCCCGAGTCCCTTCTTGAGATCTGCTTCGTACCCTTCGAGGTACTTGACGAAATCATCGCCGAAGAGAGGATCGATCTGCATGAAATTGGTTTCCATGTAGTTGGTGAAGTCCTTGCTTTCGCTGTACTTCTTTGCTGCATCAATCCAGTACTCGCGGGCTTCTTCGCTGATCCCACCTGTCGCGATAAGGCCGCGGAACTGGGAGAAGGTCACGTTAATGCCTTCCTCCACGGTGGTGGGGATATCCTTGAGCGCATCGTAGCTATAGCGATCTTCGGAGATCACGCACAGGGGAACAAGATCGCCGGCTTCCAGCTGGCCCATCACTTCGCTGGGATTACCCAGGGCGACATCAACGTGTCCGCCGAGCAACGCAGTCACGGCTTCACCTCCGGATTCGTAGGGCACGCGTTGGAACTGCACACCCTGGTCCTTTTCGATAAGGCCAAATTGGATAGCGTCGTTACCGGTCACACCACCGGATATGGAAACCTTGACAGGACCGGCCTTCGCCGCATCCACCACAGCACGGCAGGAATTGTAAGGAGAGCCCTTCTTTACAACCATGATCGTCGAGTCCTGACCCGCCTTCATGATCGGGGTGAAACTACGCCACGTGAAGGGCACATTTTCGGTGAGAGGAAGGTTTATGAGGGCGGTTTCGGTGGCGAGGAGCTTGGAACTATCACCTTCTTCGCCCAGGAACGCAGCATAGCCGACGGCGCCGCCGGCACCCTGGCGATTCTCCACCGAGATGGACTTACCTGTGACGTTCTCCAGGCCGGAGGCGATGGCACGGCCTGACATATCGGAACCACCACCGGGGGCCATAGGTACCACCATGGTGATACGGGCGCCGGGATCGAAATCGCTTCCTCCCGCGGAGGAACCCCCGCCCTTATCCTGACAGCCGGAGAGGGCAAGGAGCGCGCAGCTAACAGCGGCGATACCGCTCATGAGTCGTGATATTTTCATTGTTATTCCTTAGAGTTGATCGTCGTTGATCCGGATTGGGGGATGTCACCGCCTAGCGCAAGACCCGGCGGTGGGGTGGTTGTCGTGTCGAGAGCGCGGGTTCCGCGCGCGGCCGAGCCGGTGCACTCCCCCACGGCAGCAGGTTGCGCAGCATCCACGGACGGCACAGGCTCAATCGCGGAAGTCGCTTCTGCGGGAACTTCGGCCGCCGCGGATTTGCGGCTGGATTTACGTGAAAAACGCTTGAGGAGGCCCGGGACCACCATGATGGCAAGGGTGATGCCAAGGATGGTCAAGGCTAGGGGCTGACGGAATACGATGGTGAGATCGCCCTGACTGAAAGCAGAAGTCTGCACCAGATAACGTTCCACCATGGGCCCAAGCACCATGCCCAGGATGAGCGGCGCCGTCGGATAGTTATATTTCTTGATGAAGAACCCAGCCAAGCCAGCAACGAAAAGAACCGTGAGTGCGAAAACACCATTCTCTACTGCAAATGCCCCAAACATCGAGAAGAAGATAATGAGGGGATAGAGGTAGGAGTAAGGCAGGCGCAGAACTTGGGCAAAGACGGGTGCCATGGGCAGGTTGAGGACGAGCAGGATAACGTTCCCGATGAAGAAAGACGTTAGCAAACCCCACACCAACGTAGGTTGATTCTCAAAGAGGAGGGGCCCCGGCTGGATCCCGTACATGACAAATGCGCCGAGGAGAACTGCCGTCGTCGTACCACCGGGAACGCCCAGCGCGAGAGTCGGAACGAAATTCGCATTGGCCGCGGCGTTATTTGCAGATTCGGAGGCTGCTACGCCTTCAATAGCGCCCTTACCAAAGTTGCGGGAGTTCTTGGAGACCTGCTTTTCCGCGCCGTAGGCAACCAGGGAGGCAAGAGTGGACCCCGCACCGGGCAGGCAGCCGAGTACAAATCCAAGCCCGGTACCACGAGTAATGGCCGGAAAAGCCTGCTTAATATCGGAGGGCTTAATGACCATGTCACGCATGCGGGCACGAATCGGTTTCGCGGTGCCCGCACCGATCTGGGACACTACTTCACCGATGGCGAATACTCCGATCATAACGACGACGAAATCAATGCCGCCCAGCAAACTCACGCTTCCAAAGGTGAAGCGCGAAGCCGCGAAGGCCGAGGACATTCCCACGGTGGAGAGCACTAGGCCAATACCGGCCATCATGAGGCCCTTGGCGAGGTTATCGCCGGAGAAGGAGATGATGGTGAGCAGGCCCATGATCATAATGGCGAGCATTTCAGCCGGGCCGAAACGCAGCGCGAATTGAGCAATAGGAGCTGCCACCAAGCAGAGCAGAATAAGGGAAACAATGGCGGCGAAGAAGGAGCCGATGGCAGCAATCGCGAGCGCCTTACCAGCTTTTCCTTTTCGGGCTAGAGAGTAGCCGTCTATAACTGTTGCGACGGCGCTCGCATCTCCCGGAGTGGCAATGAGGACCGCAGCAATCGTGCCGCCGTACTGGCACCCGTAGTAAATACCCGCGAGCATAATGAGCGCGGTGACCGGTTCCATCGTGAGGGTAAGAGGCAGCAGAATTGCCACGCCCGTGGTGGCCCCCAGTCCGGGGAGCATCCCAATAACGGTACCGAGAAGTACCCCGATGAAACACCAGAGCAGGTTGTCTGGGGTGAGAGATGTTTGGAAACCGAGTAGAAGATTCTCAATCATGATATGTTCGTTCCTCCCTTACACCAGGTCAAGCATCCCGGTAGGAAGCGGCACTTGGAGAAGCACAGAGAAAACCACGTAGCCGAAGAGGAAGGTGAGAATAGCAGCGAGGAGCCCCTGCCACCATTTGCGCCGTTCCACGAAAACAACGAGGACAAAGACCATGAGCGTGACGGAAAACAGCAGGCCGATCACGCGGGTGAGGATAATTGCGCCAAGCATTGCGAGGAAGACGTAGACTACCGCGAGCTGACGCTGGCGTTCGGTGCGTTCACCTTCCGCGGGCGTTTCTTCTGCCGCATACTGTTCCATCAGCTGGACGGATTCGTCATCTTCTGAGTCAGTTTCCGGCGCGGGCTTCGTGATGTTGGAGCGAATGAGATCCCAAATCGAGGCGAGGACAATAACGCAACCGGCGACGAAAGGCATGAGCCCGGCACCAACTTCGCCATTGGTTTCTGATAGTCCGTAATTCCATCCCGACACAATGACGTAGATGCCGATACCTAAAATAACGAGGCGGAAAGCCAGTGCGCCGATATCCCGATTTCCGCACTGGCGTTGGGCTTGTGCCGGCGCGCTTGTGGTGGCACCCGTGGTGTTCGGAGAAACCGCGCCGGGTGGGTGCATCCCAGGGTCTCCATCGGTCTTCACCGTTGTACTCCTCATCGAGCAACCTTTCCTTCTGGTAGTGCACTTCTGTGGTAGGGATGACGTTTCTGCTTTGAAACCGACATCGACAGTGACGCGCGCTACTAAGTTTCCAATATCCTATATCGTATAGGATTCTGTGACAAGGGTCGCGCGGTACTGTGACATGCCGAAGCTACACAAAAGCGAGACGTTCTCAGCCGTCACACCGATGCCGAAGGAGGAGCGATGGGGCAGATTCTCATCACGGTCGGGATTGTTATCTACCTAGGTGTCGCGGTGCTCTGGGCTATTAACCTGGTACGCGGATTGCGCCACGCAGCAAAGGATCCCCACTCGCAGCTGGATCGGGGCGCACGGCGAACCACCTACTTCGCCTTAGCTACTTGCTGGGCTTGGCCTGCGTGGATCTTTATCAGCCTCGCGCTTGCCGCGCGGCGCATTCGCCAAGCCGGCCGTGGATGCTAATAAACGATTTATTCCGCGTCAGAAATTGATCGGCGCAGCACCCCGTTGAGATGGGCTTCCATAGCAGCTAGTGCATCCTCGCGCGCACCCGAGGCGAAAGCCTCCAAAATAGCATGATGCTCCGCAGTGGCCTGCGCACCGTCAGAACTTCCTTCCCCAACGGTTTGGCGAATGCGGTGAGCCTGGAAAGCGAGGTTATCCACCGCCGATTCCAGGTATGAATTATTGGCGTAGCGAATAATAACGCGGTGGAAGTTCCAATCAGCATCGAAATAGTGGCGGATATGGGCGAGGTCAAGGTGCCCTTTTTCATGTTCGAGATTCTGCCACGCGACTTCGTGTTCGGCGTGGGCCTGGCGCAATTCCGGAAGAAGTCGCTTGGCGTGCGGATAAGCCCAGTCAACCGCCTGGAGTTCCAGAAGCTTACGGACATCAATGAGTTTGCGAATTTGCTCGGTAGAGATGGGGGGCGCCACCCGGTAGCCGCGCCGAGCTAGACGCTCCACCAAGCCAGTATGCTCCATTTCCACCATGGCTTCGCGTACCGGGGTAGGAGAGACATCGAGATCACGAGCCAGGCCGTCAATGCTCAAAGATTCTTCCGGCTGGAACACGCCGCCCAGCAGCATATCGAGTATGGTGGAATACACCTCGTCACGCAAAGCAGCACGACGACGCTTAAGCAGAGAACCGGTGACGGCCACGGCGACTCCTTGGAATCCAATGAACACACTCTTCGCCCACCGTCTCGCGCCGTTAGCACGCAAAGAATCGCGTCACAGAGGCGGGGGTATGGGCATAGTATACCGAGGGCGCTGGGCCAGCTCCGGGACTTGAGTCAAGGTCACTTAAGCAAAGGAACGCCGCTGCGATAACCGCGGGCGGCTTGACTGCACTCATCAAGCCGCCCGCACTTTATTAGCTTTTTCGGGAGGTCCGTAGGCTTGCTGATCAGCGCGCCTCCGTGCCTTTCGCGCGACTCCCACACCTCCGTCAGCGTGCCTCCCGCGCCTCCGCGATCCGATTGCACAGCGCAGCCACGGCATCCTCGTCATTGGAGCCGATCTCATAGGCGGAAATGTCCTTGACCGCCGCTACCGAATTCGACGGGCAGATCGCCACACCCACTTCGCGCAGCCAGGGCAGGTCATTCGCGGAATCGCCGATGCCGGCGGTGCGAGCAACCGGGGCGCCGAGCCCCTCGAGGATGGTGCGCAGCGCTACCCATTTATCGGTAGCCGGGCTGGTCACCTCAATAGTGCCGTCATAGGAGCGCGCCGCGTTGGGGAATTCCGCCGCAAGATCAGCGCGGATACGCTCATACTCTGCGTCGTTAGCAAAAAGCGCGGCCTTGAGGCGGTCTTCGCGGGGCAGCTCCTCCAGATCCGCCACGATGGGCTGCTCGCCTTCGTTGCGTTCGGCGAGCACCCGCACCGCTTCGCCGTCCTCCTTGGCGAAAAGGTGGTCGCGTCCAAAAATAACCAGCTGGAGGGCATGCTTGCGGCAAAAGTCGAGGATGCGCTCGTAGAGTTCATCATCCATAGGTTCGTACGACGCCGCGCCTACCTCACCATGCGCATAATCCCGCACGGAGGCCACCGCCATAGCGCCACTAGCCGCGATCAGCGGGCCGTCAATATTGGCACGCTCGTAAATCCCCACGGTAGCCGGGTATACCCGGCCGGTCGCTACGATAATCGCGACGCCGGTGGCATGCAGCCGGGCCAGTGCCGTGATCGTGGCATCGGAAACGTGTTTGTCATTGCGCGCCAGGGTGCCGTCCAAATCAAGGGCCAGCGCGTCAATGGTGAGAAGGTCTGCGGGAAGCTCTGCTTCCAGGTCCAGATGAATAGCCATATCTCCACGGTACGCTACTCGCGCGCGCTCCGGGTGGGCCGCGCGGCCGGCATCACCGCAGCCACACCCGCCGCCACACCCGCCGCCGACACCGCCCGCTACCGGTGGCTCACCGTTTCTTTCCCGTGAATTTCCACCAGCTGCGCGGTGGCGGACTGGCCATCCTTGGCGATCTCCGTGATATCAATCGTCAGGGCCAGCTCACCCCAGGCCGGATCCGGGCTGGCCGGCTTGGGAGTTTCACCCGGGCGCGTCACCACTGCCGGATCCACGGTTTGCAAGCCGAGCCGCTGGGGCGAATAGCTTTCCAGGCCGGCGATAGTCACCCGCGCTCCCCCGCATTGGGGCGGGTAGCTCGCCATAAACACCTCACACATGGTGGCCACCCCGCCGCTAATAATCACCCCGCCGCGTACTTTCACTTCCCCGGTCCCGTGCGCAATAGCCGCAGCGGGACCGGATTCGGTATCCCCGGGGCCGCCGGGGAGGGGCGTGGCCGGTGGCGGCGTCGTCGTATCACCGCTGCAGCCGCCCAGGCCCGCCACGCCGCAAAGCGCAGCCATCACGCCCGCGGCAACCGCCATCATGTTCTTGCTCCGCATGTCACGCCTTTCGTTTCCGGGCCCGTGCCCCGCGCGGATTCGACCGCGCTTACTGGTAGCTCACAAAAGCCGGGGTTGGCTCCACCTGGGTGTAGGTTTCCTCCGGCGTGAGCATGGGGGTGTCCTCATCGTAAAAGTTCTTCCAGCCCCACGCCACACCCGCGGGCGCGTAGCTGTGCAGGGTGTGCCAGGTGTCCTGCTTGGCGGCCTGGCTACCCTGGCCGTCGGCGTGGATCACCAGCGCGACTTCGGCGCGGGACCGGTCGAGCTGATCGACGTCGCGCAGCATCTGCACCTGGAACTGGTGCAGAATCACGACTTTCTGGGGTAGCTGATTCTCCCGCACAAAATCAGCGAGCCAATTAATGGTTTCGTTGACCTCGCTGATCTCCACGTGGCCGATGCGCTCGAGCGGGAAATCATCCGGGCCCAGGCGCCATTCCGGATCCAAGGCGATACCCACATTCGGGTAGCGCAACAGCTTCTCGTAGCGTTTGACCTGCTCCGGGAAGCTGGAACGCCCGGGCTGGAAATCGAGGACCACGTACTGGCCGTGCCGCGCGGCCTCCTCAATATAGGGGATGAAAATATCCGGATCCCATTCGTGCGAATAATTACCATCGTCACCGGCCTGCCCGGCCGCCACCGTCACGATGAGTTCCAACGCGGGAATAACGGCATCCTCCGTGAGGGCGCGATAGGGCTGGGCATGCGCTGCGGCCCGCGCCACGGTTTCCTCCACGCCCTGCTCGCCGAGCACCCCCAGCGCGGCCGTGACCGGCGAACCGTAAAGCGCTACGTAGCGCTTGCCGTCCAGCACCAGCTGCCCGCCGCCGGGCAGTTCCGTTCCGGTGCGCGCCGCCGCTAATTGCCAAGAAAGATTCGGAAGGTCGACGCCGAAGCTGGCCACCGCCGCCTCGCTTCCCGCGAGCGCGCGGATAGTTGCACTGCGTGCGCGCGGATCGGGCCCAGATTCGACGACGGCGCCACCTGCCGCACGCACCGTGGCCAGAGTAGCGGAATTCGCACCGTCGGTAATGACGGGGAATGGCGCGGTGGTGGTGGCCGGCAGGTAGTGGAAATCGGCCGGCGTGAGCGGGTACCGATACTCCTCGACCGTGCCGCTAAACCAGGCCGGGGCCGCGGTTCCAACCAGGAGAGTATGCGTGACTCCGAGCCGCTCAAATTCCGCGGCGAGGGCGCTCTCGGCAATCGGGGCTTCGGGCTGCGCCCCTCCTTGAGGCGCGAGAGGCGCGACGTGCGCTTGCGCATTCCCCACCGGGAAAACCGGCACCCCGAGAGATTCGGCCAGCTCACCGGCCTGTTCCACGGAGTCCGGGCCGCTCACTACCGCGAGCCGGGCGCTGGCAAAAAGCGTGGCGGAGGCGGCAAGGGCACCTTCCATATCCGCGACGGGGAGCACCAGGTCCGCCGTTGGAGCGCGGTGCACGGCAATGGGACCGCGTTCTTGGGCGCTCGGGGCGCTGCTGCATGAGCTGAGACCGAGAGCTAGAACGAGGGCCAGGACGGCGAGCAGGGTGAGCGATGCCAGGTGCGATCGACGGTGACGATGCGGCACAAAACTTCCTTCCTTCGGCGCCTTTCCAGGGTAGCGATAATGCGCCGCCCGCGCATCTGGGCTACTGCAAAAGAGGCTCCTCGCTTACGTCCGCTTGGTAGTCAGCGAGGAGTGCTGCCGCGAAGGCGGCGTCGTCGGAATTAATGGAACGGAGCACGCGGGCCGGAACTCCACCCACAACGCTCCCCGGCGGGACGTCGCGCAGCACCACGGCGCCGGCGCCCACCACGGAATTCTCACCGATGGTCACGCCGCCCGCGATGGAGGCACCCATGCCGATCCAAACGTTATTTTCGATGGTGATGGGGCGGCCGTATTCGAGGCGGGTGGCGCGCAGAGCTGGGTCGATGGGGTGCGACGCGCAGGACATGGTGACGTGCGGGGCAATGAGGACCCCGGCGCCGATGCGCACCGGGCACAGGTCGAGGATAACCGCTCCGGTATTAATGAAGGAGCCCTCCCCCAAGCTGATATTCACGCCGTAATCGCAGGTGAAGGGGCGCACGATCTGGGAGCCGGCCCCGATTTCACCGAGTAGTTCGCCCAGGATTTCGGTGGCGCGCGGGCTGCCCCAAGCGGCCTCGGCGTTGAATTCTTCCAGCAGCGCGATGGCGCGTTCGCGCACCCGGGCTTGCGTTGGCCCCCAGCGGTAGAGCCGGCCTTCCACCATGCGCCGCCACTGCACGTCCACGGGTTCACCCGGAATCGGGCAGCGGCTGCGTTCGGGCAGCTCACCAACGTGCGGGCGGGCCACACGGCGCGGGTTGAGAGGCTTTTCAGGCATTTTTCTTCCTTAGGTTGATGTGCGGGGCAAGATGGAAAGGTGGTACGACGACGCCCGTGCGGGGCGAGTAGTGACCTACCCGCCCC
>NZ_JBHNSQ010000052.1:0-8852 GCF_059085665.1 Actinotignum sp. usb-actsch-213 | reverse complement strand
CTTTAAAAACAGCCGCGAAGCCGCTTGTTCCCGCAAGCCACCTTAGCCGTGCGGATGGCAGCGCTCGTATTCCGCCGTGTATGCGGCGATAAGGGAGCGCAGCCGGGGGTGCTCACCCAGATCCTCAGTGAGGACCACGGATTCGGTGCCGTCGGCCAGCGGGATCTTCCAATTCGGGTACTCGGTATCGGTACCGGGCTGGTTTTGGGTGCGTCGCTCACCCACCGCGTCCACCAGGGCAATGGCCTGGAGCTGGGCAGGAGTGCGGGCAATATAGCAGTGCATCGCCTCGATGAGCTCACGTTCGGTGGGATCGTGGCTCTCCAACAAACCGCAGCCGCACAGGGTATCAATAAGCACGCTACGCTCGCGGCGGGCTTCTTCGCGCACCTGCTCCACCGGCTCCACCAAGATATTCAAGGAGGCGCGCAGGTCCACATGTTCGCCGGCCAGGTAGCCGGCCAGCGGGGGCAGGTCGTGGGTATCCACCGTGACCAGGGAAGCGCTGCGGTAGTGTTCGGGGGCCCGGAAAGCTTCCCCTTCTTTTTCGAAGAGCATGACGGAGGTGCCGAAAATCCCGCGTTCGGTGAGGAAATCACGCACCCAGGGTTCCACGTTGCCCAGGTCTTCCCCGATGAGGAAGGTGCCCGAGCGCACCGCTTCCAGCATGAGCACGCCGATGAGGGCTTCGTGGTTGTAATAGACGTAGGTGCCGTCCACCGGCTTATTGCCCGCCGGGATCCACCACAGCCGGAAGAATCCCATGACGTGGTCGATGCGCAGCGCGCCGGCGTGGCGCATGACGGTGCGGGCCATATCGCGCACCGGTGCGTAGTGCTGGCGGTCCAGCTCCACCGGGTTGAAAGGCGGCGGGGACCAGTCTTGGCCGAGCTGGTTGTACATATCCGGCGGGGAGCCCACGCTCACTCCGCTGGCGAAGGCATCCGGATTGGCCCAGGCATCCGCCCCGCAGGCCTGCACCCCCACCGCGAGATCGTGCACCACGCCGATGCCCATACCGGCATCGCGGGCCACCTTCTGGGCGGCTTCCAGCTGCTGATCCATGACCCACTGGCACCAGCAGTAGAAATCAATGCGTTCGCTTAGCTCAGCGCGTTCGCGGCGCGAGGCGAGAGTATCGGGCCGTTCGCATGCGGCGGGGAAATGCTTGCCGTAGCGCTCGTACATCGCGCACCAGAACGCGAAATCTTCCAGGCCCTGCCCTTCGGCGGCGCGGAACGCATCGAAATCGGCCTGGCGGGCGTGACTGCGCGGTTCGCGGTAGATCACTTCGAGGGCGCTGCGTTTAGCTTCCCAGCAGGCGCTGCGGTCCAGCAGGGTATTGTGCAGCGAGGATTCCTTGGGGGCCTGCCCCGCCCACGTGACCATGGAGCGCTTGCCAGAGTCCATATAGGCGACTTCGCGGATGTCTTCCGGGCGAATGTAGAGAGGGTTGAAGAAGCGGCGCGACGTCGGCAAATACGGCGAATTCGTGAGCTGCCCGCACGGTTCAGCGGCATGCAGCGGGTTAATGAGCACGAATTGCGCCCCCAGCCCGCCGAAAAGCGAGCCGAGTTCGGCCAGATCCGCGGTGTCCCCCGTCCCCCAGGAGTCGCGCGAGCGCACCGAGTAGAGCTGGCTCATCACGCCCCAGCCGGCCACGCCTTTTTCTGCCGGGGCGGGCAGGCGCGCCGGCACCACGATAAGCGCCCCGCTATGCCAGGTGGCGGCCTCCTCCCCCACTGCCGGCGGGGTGACCTTGGCGCGCACCGTATGGTAGCCCAGCGGTAGATTGCCCGGGATAATAAAGGCGGCGCGGCCGATCATGGCACCGTCGATGAGGCGCGGCAGTTCAAAATCTTCGGCCTGCACGGCGCGGAGTTCCCCGCCGTCTTCTAGTTCGTAAGTAAGGGCCACGGCCGCGCCGTGGGGCACGTGCACGCGGATAATCTGCTCATTACCTTCGCGCACCACCGTGGTGGCGGGCAGCACGTGGCGCCATTCGCGGCTATCCACCGTCTCCAGCGCCGCCTGCGCCGCTTCCGGAGTGGAGGTGTCAATTCCCATGGCCGCGAGCACCGCGACGAGCGTATCGGCGTCAACCGTCACGTATTCGCCCGCGAAACTCCAATAATGCGTTGCCACTCCGTATGCATCAGCGATGCGGTTGAGCATATCCTGCGGTGGTGAACCCGCCATGGTTCCCTCCTTGTTTCTCCCCGTGTATCCCCGGTTGCTCGCCTCCGGTGGCAAGCCCGGTTACTAGAATATCTGCTCCGCTGCCTTTGCGTGGAATCCGGCGCCGTGGCGGAAATGGTACGACGACGACGGCGCAGCTGGAGGGGGCTGCCCCGCCACGCGCCGTTGGCACCGGGCCGAGCACCGTTACCACCCCACAGCTGCGGAAATTCACTCCGTGGCTAGATATGCCCTTCGCGTGGGCTACGCGGTATGCGCGGGATGCGTGTGCCGGAGGTAACCGAAAGAGACAAAAATGCTCACCGCGATAAGCAGCCACGTTATTCCGTAGGGCAGCGCAGAAATGCCATCTCCCGATGTGAAAGCCAAGGCCACGATGGAGGTGGTGAGCGGAATAAACATTGTGGATGCCAGGGATTCCACGATCACAGCAGAACTTGCCATAGTTTCAATGGTGATGCCGTCGGGTTCATCCGGGTCGTCGAAGAAAATATTGAGAGTGTCCAGGTACGCGATGCCTATGCCTATCCCGGCAAGGGTCCACGCGATGCAGAAGACAGGCGTAGCTGATGCCGGGCGCCACCCGGAGATAATCCATGCCGCGAAGAAGAGCGCCGCGAGCGCGATGAAACCGAGGCCGAAAATAACACGGAGCTGATATCCGCGCCGGGTGGTGGCCGGTTTAATACCGCAGACCACGCCCACAACGGCCCATCCGAGGCCACCGCCCATAATAATGACGCCCAGGGCATCCGGGCCTGCCTGGTAGAGGTCGTGCGCGGTGAGGGAGACCAGTTCATTTCCCGCAAAATAGCCGCCGGTCAGGAAGAGCATTCCCACCAGTGCGGCGCGGCGGGGTGTTTTTTGGGTGAAGGTGCCCTGCGGCATAAGGAGCACCGCCACGCGGCCCAGTACCGCCACCCCGGTGCCCATGAGCACGATCTTGAGCGCACCCGCCGCGGGGATAATCGTTATTCCCACCCCCGCCACGATGAGGAAAAGTGCCGTGTAGGAGAAAGGCGATTCTTTGCGTTCCCCTGCGGTTGTGAGGTTGAGGGCGATAACGAAACGGGCTACCAGAAGCAGCGGGAGGTAGAGAAGCATGGCCCAGCGCCAGGACAGCAGATGCGTCACCCACGCCGCGTAAGCCGGGCCCACCACGGAGGAAACCACCCAGCTCGCGGAGGAAAAAGCTAGGGTGAGGCGCCGGGCGCGCCCGGAAAGGCCGAGTGCCACCGCACCGATGGAGGTCATCGCCAGGGTGGAGCCGGCCAGGCCTCGGATCACCGCCCCGAGAAGATATATCGAGATATGGGGCGCCGCGGCGCTGGTGCAGGCACCCAGCACTAGAAATACGGTGGCACCCATGAGGAGGCGCGGTAGCCGCACCCGGTTCATTAGCGCCGCGCCGATAGGCAGCCCCGCCATGGAGGCAATCGCGGATACTCCCATAATCACGCCGTAGAGGTTTTGCGCGTGCAGGTCCTTCGCCAGGATCGGCAAAATCAACTGGTTGAGATAGGTCTGCATTCCCCCGATAAGTTCGAGGATAATCACGGCAATCGCGATAACCAGCCCGGCGCTTCGTTTTTTCATGGTTTTACTGTAGCCGGGCCGGAAGTCCCAAAAAATACCGAATCCTTCAGAAGGCGCCACCTCAAAAATGCCGCGTCAAAATACCACTTCCACAAGCTACCCCACAGCGCCCTCCCACACTACCGTCTCAAAATATGGACAAATATGCTAAGGTGGCTTCGTTCGACCAAGCACGCATCTTGACGCCCACCGCTATACAACAGCGCGATCCGGTGCGAAACAGCACTATCAGCTGAAAAACAGCACGAACCCGTGTTAAATAGCACTATTTGAGCGCCAAAATCTCCACATATGCGCGATACGGCCTGTTCAGATGCTGAGATTGTGAAAGGTTTCTGTGCCCACTTTTGTCACGCATCTGCGTTCGCTGCTGCCCTGCGCCACCGATCTGCGCGCCATCAAGAAGTATTGGCGCCAGGATATTGCCGCGGGAGTCACGGTGGGGATCGTGGCCCTCCCCCTCGCCCTCGCTTTCGCTATTTCCAGTGGCTTGAGCGCGGAGGCCGGCCTCATTACCGCGATCGTGGCGGGAATCATCGCGGCAATTTTCGGCGGCTCCAATTACCAAATATCCGGACCGACCGGCGCCATGGCGGTCATCCTAGCTCCCATCGTCGCCGTGCACGGTGCACGGGTGGTGCCGCTCCTGTGCCTCATGGCGGGGCTCATAATTCTGCTAGCCGGGGTGCTGGGCCTGGGGCGCGCCGTCTCCCTCATCCCCTGGCCGGTGATCGAAGGTTTCACGGTGGGTATCGCCGCCATTCTTTTCTTCCAGCAGGTCCCGAATATTATCGGCGTGGAGGCCCGCGCCGGGCTGAGCACCCTGCCGGCCGCTTTCGACTCACTCACCCGCATAGCTCCCGCAACGGCGCTCACCACGGGGCTGCTCTGCCTGGCCGCCATCGTCATTATTGCGGCGTGCACGAAGATGTCGAAGAAACTCCCCGGTTCCCTCATCGCGGTACTGGTGGTGAGTATCATCGCCTGGGCCGCCGGCCTCACGGTGCCCACCATCGGCGCGATTCCCTCCGCTCTCCCCGCCCCGGTCGTTCCCGAAATCTCCGTGGGCCTGCTCAGTGCGCTGGCGCCGGGCGCGCTCGCGGTGGCGGCCCTGGCGGGTATTGAGTCGCTGATCTCCGCGCGGATCGCGGCGGGGATGGTGCGCGGCGGCAGCTATTCTCCGGATCGGGAGCTGGTGGGCCAGGGCCTGGCTTCGGTGGGCTGCGGGCTGTTCGGCGGGATGCCCGCCACTGGCGCCATTGTTCGCACCGCCGTGAATGTGCGCTCGGGCGGGCGCTCGCGCCTGGCCGCGATTATTCATTCCTTGGTGCTCATCGCCGTCGTGTATCTGGCCTCCGCCGCGGTCTCGGTTATTCCGCTCTCGGTTCTTGCCGGCGTGCTGGTGGTGACCTGCTACCGCATGATTAATCCCGATACGGTGCGTCAGGTCATGCGTTCCAATCGCTCGGACGCTTCCGTTTTCGTTATCACGGCGATTATCACGGTGGGTCTAGATATTATTTGGGCAATTACCGTGGGAATTATTATTTCTGGGATTTTGGTGTTGCGGCGCATGGCGAACCGTTCAGGTATTTTCCGTGAGGATCTTCCCTCCGATCCGAAAATTGCTATTTTGCGGGTGGACGGCACCATGTTCTTCGGTGTGGGTGACCGGATCGAGCGTGAAATCCCGCGCCTGGCGGGCGTGGACGTGGTGATCTTGCGGCTTTCCCGCGTCGGAATCGTGGACGCCACCGGGGTGCGAGCCCTGGCGCAGGTGGTGGATCGCCTGGTCGATGCGGGCAATACCGTGCTGGTCAAGGGCCTACCCAAGCAGGTGCAGGAGATGGCCCAGCGCATGGAACTGGGCCAACTCAGCATCGACGATTATCTTTTCGCGGATATGGACAGCGCGATGGCGCAGGCCCGCCATATCGTGGCCGCGAACGGTAGTTCCGGCGCCACCGGCCGTTTCCGTGCGGTGGAAGAATAGGTACGACGACGCCGCCTCCCCCGCTACCGCCTAAACGAGGGATGCACCGCACTCATGAGAATGCCCAATGCCAGCAGCACCACGCACACCGCAATCGGTAGCCACGGTGCGATGCCGTAGAGCGCCGTGGAGGCAACGGGGGCCAGCACATAGGCCATACCGTTATTGGCGTTGATGAGCCCGGCCATGCCGCCTTGCTCATGCGGCTCCATTTTCAAGGTGGGCGCAGTGTTATAGCCGGGCATTGCTAAGCCGGAACCGAGCCCCGCCAAAACGCAGGCCAGCACGAAAATCCACAGCTGGGTTGGGTAGAGCAGCAGCGCCATTGCCACGAAGAAAATCACGAGGCCGCGGCGGAAGAGCTGCACCGCGCTCCAGCTGAGCCGCGGTGCCAGAGCGGCCTGGGCGATAATCATGACCACTCCCATAATGGACATGCATAACGCCGTAAACCCGGCGGTGGCGGCCGCTTCCAGTCCCAAGGCATCTTGGAGCAGGAAGCCAAATACTGTCGTCAGGGTGGAAAATACGGTGAACATGAGGAAGCCGCAGGCCAGGAAGGCGAATGCCCGCGGGTCGAAGTAGCTGACTTTGGCGGGTTTCTCCACCCGCTTGTCACCCCGGGTGGGTTTGAAGGTCACCAGCAGCACCACAACCCCGGCCAGGATCATGAGCGGCATGACCACCAGCGGCAGCATAAAGCCGCCGAGGGCCGCCAGGCTCCCACCTACCAGCGCGCCGAGGATGGTGGCAAAGCCTTGTGCGGCGCCCAGCATTCCCACGCCTTTAACTCGCTGCGCCTCGCTGTAGGTGTGGGTGATGATATAGGTCTGGGCGGCGGGCGTGATGGCGGCAATGGATCCTCCGTACAGTAGGCCCCGGGTGAACACCACGCCGATAACCAAGGCGCTTCCCACCAGTGCGCCCTGCAAGCCAAACCAGGCCACTACCGCGAAGGCCGCGAGCGCCGTAGCTGCACCCAGCATGCCGGTCACCAGGATGGGGCGGGTGCCCCGCCGCAGGGATACTCTCCCCCACGTGGTTGAGCTGAGCGAGAGCACAATGGCTGCCAGGGAGATCGTCGCCCCGATATGCCATTCTTGCAGGCCAATTTCGCGCGAAAGCGGAGCAATAATCGGGTTGAGAATCATCTGGCCCATATATGCCAGCAACACCGTCAAAAATAGTGGGAACAGGCCAGGGATCTGACCCTTCTTGGAGCCAGTCTCCAATTCCGGTTCCGCTGCCGGTTGCGGGTGAGTATTCGCTTCGGTCATAGCGCTTCCTTGTCAGAAGTTTTGGTGAACGGCTCACACACTAGAACACTGTTCTAGTAATGTCAATGCTGGGGGCGATATGCTGGGTGTATGCACGCTAAATCCGTGAACACCGGCCGGCGCGTCGGTCTGACCCAGGATAAGATTCGCCACGCCGCCCAGGGCCTCTCCCGTGACCGCGGCATCGAAAATTGGTCGATTCGGGATTTAGCACTCGAACTCAAAGTCTCTCCCTCGGTGATTTACCACTACTTCGCTAACCGGGATGCCATCGTTGATGCCGTCATCGCGCATCTCATCGGCTCCATCGCCCTGCCTGAAAAGAGCTTGGAGTGGAAAGAGTGGTTCATGGCGCTGGCGCAGAACGCCCGCCCGGTTCTGCTCGAACATCCGGGGGTGACGGAGCGGATGATGCACGGCAATTTCAGTGCCGAGATGCTCCCCCTCCTTGAAGCGTCGTTCGAAAAACTACACGAGGCCGGTTTCCGCCATCACGCCCCGCAGGCCTACACCATGATTATCAATACGATTCTGTGGGCTATCACGGCGCGTAATTTGCGCAGCCCCACCCGCCGCGAGCAGCGCCATGACCTGGGCCGTATGGTCGCCCAGGCCCAGCCCCTGGCCGCTACCTCCGCCGCGCTGACCGATATGCTCACCAACTACCTGCTGCCCCTCACCGATCCTCAGAACGAAAACCAGATGAGCCAGGAGTACTTCACCATCATGGTGGAAGCACTCCTGGTCGGCCTGGAACAAACGCTCCTCCCCCGCGAAAGCAGCAACTAACACCTGCGGCGCCGGGCTCCTAATACTCCGCCCGCGCCAAGAACCACAAGAAGGGCCGCGAGGAAGGCAGCCCGGGAACTGTGAGAGGCTCCGGTTGCCGGCAAAGCTTGAGCCGGCGTTCCGCTTGCGTGCGGCATTGGGGTGACCGTGGATGTCGGAGTGGGTGGAGGTGTCTGGCTCGGCTCCGCTGTAGGAGATGAAGGAGTTTCTGTCATTGAGGGCGTCGGAGAAGGCGTCGGATCGATGACGTCTGCCGGCGGGCATAGATCTTTCTGCTCCAGTGTGAACTGTGCAGCAACATCACTACCGTCCGGTCCTATTGCGATGACTTTGACAGTCTGCCCCGCTTTAGCATCAGGAGCGGGAATCTTCATATTCACATCCCCCGATGCCACCGGGCGCTCAAGAAGCGGCCGGTCCTCCAAAGTGACTTGATACATCGGATCCAGGCTCGTTAGGTGCGGAGTGTACGTAGCGATCGAGCGCCAATGATCCAATCTAGTTTCCCTACCAAACACCTCAACTTTCACAGCATGTTTCTCCGAATCCGGATCGCGACTAAGGTTCACCTCACCCTTACAGTCAAAACCGTAAGCCCCGCCAAGTACGACCTTCGGATTCCCCTCCATATCCGTTACTAATAGCCGATTGCCCGGCATGAATCTGCAATTAAAACTGTCATTAACACGCAGCTTCAAAAACGGCGAAGCGAAACCCTGAGACGCCATGTCGCCCGTAACGCGGACCTTGACCGATAGATCAACGCGGTATCTCGCTTCCGTTTCCGCAATCGTTATCTGTGGTTTGCCCACCACACATTGCGAGCTAATGGAAATCTTCGAGGACTTCTCGATGTGCCCACTGCCAACTTCCCGCTCTATCTCTGCGCCCGTCGCGTGCGCGGCGGCTCCGAAACCACACATCCCACCAGCTACAACGAGCGTGGTGACTATTCGTTGCAAGATCTTTTTCATGGCGATTTAGCGAGGAAACTAGCC
>NZ_JBHNSQ010000051.1:0-27097 GCF_059085665.1 Actinotignum sp. usb-actsch-213 | reverse complement strand
CGGGTGCCGATTTGGGCGCCCCCGTGTAGTGAGACATCTTTTCTCCATTGGTAGATAATCGGATGACTTGCGGGTGCGCATATCGCCACTTAGGTGAATTATGTGAAAGAGATGCGCCTGAGCATCACCAAAACACAATAAGTAACGCGCCACACCAGCTAAATCATTCAGAATCGTAACATAACTATAAATTGCAATTTTTGGATTTAATGAGATTTTATTAATCGCACGATTACGATTCTGACCTGGCGTTTCACCCTAATACCCCCGCAAGGAGGGAGGGCTTTCTACCTATTTAAAGGTCTTCCGCAAGAAATTTCCCAGCAAAATATGACGCAAATAACTATCCACCCAAGCTCCACATACACTCCACATCGACATTTAACTATATTTCAACCACGGGATAGAAACTGCCCCATTTGCATAATTAATGTATATTCTATTAAATATCGATGGTCGCGGACTTTCATGGTTGCGCACGAACTACCACCTTACCTAGGCACCGATCCCGCGAACCTCTTCCAAGAACGCAAGTTCCACGCGGGTTAGTGCGCGACTCGGATCCCATACCAGGCTCGTACGCGAGCGGGTCAATGGGGCTAACGGAACGAATACTAAACCGAGCGGTGAACACCGGCCGGCCGAGCAGTCATTGATGATGGCATAACCAACCCCGGCGTCAACTAATTGTGGTGCATGGTAGACGACGTCATA
The DNA here is from genome assembly GCF_059085665.1 of Actinotignum sp. usb-actsch-213. Taxonomy (NCBI): domain Bacteria; kingdom Bacillati; phylum Actinomycetota; class Actinomycetes; order Actinomycetales; family Actinomycetaceae; genus Actinotignum; species Actinotignum sp. usb-actsch-213. Next base: position 26,383 of record NZ_JBHNSQ010000051.1, on the reverse strand, counting down.
AATAATTTGGCATTGATCGCCATGGTCGTCCAACCAACGAGCCAACAGTCGATGACCCACACTATCATCCGGACAAATGAGCGGAAGGCCTTCAAGATCTTCTACAGTCACGCTTTCCTTAGCGGCAAGAGAAGACGCAGCAGGAACCAGAATCCCCCATCGATCTGCCGTTGGCAAGGAAAGCCGCTCATACCCTGCTAGATCCCAGGAATCTGGAGCGACAGCAAAAGACAACGCGTTACTCGCAAGTTTTTGCAAAATGGTCTCTCTACGTATCCTACGTAGTGTTACACCAACGCCAGGATGCTTATCCCGCACTCGTTTAATCGCGTGAGCAACATCCATAACGGCCGCACTTTCAACGGTACCCACGACCACATGCCCACCAATATCGCCGTGTAACATGCTGAATTCTTCGACCGTACGCTGAGACAGACTAAGAATCTCTCGGGCCCTGCCCGCAAACAGCACCCCTACAGGAGTAAGCCGTATTCCGCGTCCAGACCGGTCGAGGAGCTCTTGCCCCAGTGTCTTTTCTAATTCGCGAATCTGCTTCGTAACCGAGGGCTGACTGCAGTTCAGTTCAACGGCAGCTTCTTTAATTGATCCGACCCTCGCGACCACGACAAAGGCCTCCAGATGCTGCAGCTTCACCACACCTCCATCAGTATGTGCATATCTTGACTTTAGTTAGTTTACTTATACTACTGAATTTCGTGAAATCCGCGCTAGACACCTAACATCTCGAATAAATTTTCACACCAACAGCACACTCACCTCACAGAGACGAGGATCATACTTGCATCATAAAGGGTGGACGTGTATAGTAGAACAGTCGCCGCGGGGTGGAGCAGTTCGGTAGCTCGCCGGGCTCATAACCCGGAGGTCAGAGGTTCAAATCCTCTCCCCGCCACGAAAGAGAGTGCCTGACCAGGTAGAACACCGGTCAGGCGCTCTTGTCATACCCCCCCAGCGAACGCACATTTACTTATCTACGAGTTCCCCTAAAATCTCTAGGAAACCGGCTACGTCCGAAGTTCCTTATGACTCCTGATATGCCAGGAAGGCGGTAAGAACCTCCGGTATCTCGTACCATCCTCGTGCTTACGGCCTGTATACCCAAGCGCATCTAAACGCTGAGCATCCCGACCGGCGGGAGGACGGGTATATTTTTCAAAGCTGTACTTCACATGTTGTACATGCGAAGTACAGCTCGGAAAAAGAACCCCCACCCCGCCGGGACTGCTGTTACTCCTGTAACGAGTGGGAATCATGGGCACGCTGCTGGCCTCGCCTCACCTGCTACAGCACCAGCGAAGCAATCCACCCTGCGATAAGCAGCGGGATATTGAAATGGATAAAGGTGGGGATAACCGAGTCGCGGATATGGTCATGCTGGCCGTCCGCATTGAGCCCCGCCGTCGGCCCTAAGGTGGAATCCGAGGCAGGCGAACCAGCATCTCCCAGCGCACCGGCCGTGCCGATAATCGAAACGGTGGCCAGCGGGGAGAAACCCAACGTGACACACAGGGGCACGTAGATCGCCGCAATAATCGGAAGCGTGGAGAAAGATGAACCAATCCCCATCGTCACCAACAGGCCAACAAGTAGCATGGCCAGCGAAGCCATCGCCTTATTACTCCCGAACATCGCCGCGGTAGCGTTCACAAGCGGTTCGATCTGCCCGCTCTCGCTCATCACATTCGCGAAGCCCTGGGCGCTAATCATAATAAAGCCGATAAGAGCCATCATTTTCATGCCGCCGGTGAAGACATCGTCGGCCTCGTGCAGCTTGATGGCGCGCGAAAAAATGAAAACGCACAGACCCACCAGCGCACCCACCAGCAGCGCATCAGCATCCGAGTCCACCGCATTGAGAACCAGCTGGATCCCGAAGCACACCAGAATCGCCACCAATGAGACCACGATGCGGTAGCGAGAAATAGCCGGGGTCGCACTAGCACCCGCGCCGCTCGCATCACCCGCGCCGTTCGCACGAGCACCCGCAGCACCCGCGCCGCTCGCACTAGCACCCGCAGCACCCGCGGCACTCGCATCTACGGCCACGTCCCGATACTCGCGCGGCTTACGATACGTCACGAATACCGCGAGCAGCAGACCGACCACCATACCCGCCGCCGGAATCGCCATCGCGCTCATCACGTTAATACCGCTCACGTCCATCCCGGCCTTCGCGATATTCCCCAGCAGAATATCGGTCAGGAAGATCTTCCCGAAACCGATAGGGAGGAACATGTACGTGGTCACCAATCCGAACGTGAGTGCACACGCCACCGCCCGCCTATCCAGACGCAGATTATTCATAACCACCAGGAGCGGTGGGATAAGCAGCGGAATAAAAGCAATATGCACCGGGATGAGGTTCTGGCTCATCACCGCCATCGCGCAGATCCCGGCTAGCATGGCCCAGCGGGTAAAGGCACGCTTGCGAGCGCCCCTCCCGTCAGAACTGCGCAGATGGCCGAGCATCCACTGCGCCAGCAGATTCGGAAGCCCGGAATAGGCCACCGCCATCGCGAAAGCACCGAGCAGCGCGTAGGAGAGCGCAATTTTCGCCCCGGCGCCCAGGCCTTCCTGGAAGGCCACCATGGTCCCTTCCAGGCCCATCCCGCTGAGTAAACCACCGGCGAGCGCGCCGATAAACAGAGCCAGTACCACGTGCACACGAAGTACCGCGAGGAGGAGCATCAAACAAACAGCCACCACAACAGCATTCATAAAGCTGAATATACCCAGACTGGGGCGCCCGCTGGATAAGTATCCATAAATGCGCGGCTTTTCTATTATTACTTGCACTACTGGCCGCGTGCCGCGACCGCCCTGGTGTCGTTTCGCTGCGGCTCCGTTGCCCGCGTACCGTATTTTTATCGACGACGCCGCGCAGCAATAGCCCAGCTCAACCCATGAATAACCACTCGGGCGGCTAGCCCTTCCACCCGGCTCCCGCTCCCGGAGACGCCAATGACGGCCACCCGTTCTCGGGTGGCCGCCACGTGAGAGGAGCATGGCCGGGATCAGTCCCGCCGCAGGATCAGTCCCGCCGCAGGATCAGTCCCGCCGCAGGATCAGTCCCGCCGCAGGGTCAGGCCCTGCCCAGCTACCGGGATGCCCTAAGCGGACTTACTTAGCTCCTTCCAGCTCCTTCTGAGCTGCGATGGCCTGATCCAGCGCGGTCTGCAGGTTCTTCTGGGCCTGCCCGTAGGCCGCCCAATCCCCGCTCTTCATCGCGCTATCTGCCTGACCCACCGCCTGCTTCATGCTCTGCAGCGCGGCATCCAAACGCTCCTGCGGGGTGCCACCCGCGGCCGGAGCCGGAGCGGGAGCCGCGGCACCCGGTGCAGCGCTGGGCTGCTGGGGCGCGGGTTGGGTGGGCGTCGTCGTACCGGGAGTAGGCGCGGCGCCCGGGGTAGTACCAGGCGTGCCCGCCGCGGGCGCCTTGCCATCACCGGCGGAAATATCTTCCTTGACGTTCTGCAATCCGGCGTCCCCGGCCTGGGCACCCGAATCACCCCCGAAAGTCTGGTTGAGAGCCTCTTCCAGGGTGGGCGCGAATCCGATATTCCCATCACCGAAAGCAGTGAGCACGTACTGCATGAGTGGGTAGGTGGTGCCCTGCGAAGCCTGCACATAAACCGGCTGCACGTAGAGCATGCCCCCGCCCACCGGGAGCGTGAGCAGGTTACCCATCCGCACCGTGGTACCGCCCGAACGCAGCAGGTTGAGCGCGCGGGAAACATTCTGGTCGGAAAGGAAGTTGTTCTGCGCCTGGCCCGGGCCGGGTACCGTGAGGTCACGTGGCAGCTCGAGGAGCCGCAACTTGCCGTAGCCCTCGCGTTTCTCCCCCGGCGTGGATCCCGCGTTGGAATCCACCGCGAAGAAACCTGTCATAATATTGCGGTCCGTCTGCCCGCCCGGGATATAGCCCGTGGATAGGGAGAATTCCGCAGAATCCTGGCCCGGCATCTGCAACGTCAGGTAGTAGGGCGGCTGCTTGCTATCGGTTTGCGCCGCGGCGATCCCGCTAGCCCCAGCGGTATCCACCGCCGGTTCGTTCGGAACATTCCAGAAGTCACCACCGGAGTAGAAGGAGGCAGGATCCTTGACGTGGTAGCGCGTCAGCAGCGAGCGCTGGGTCTTGAACAGATCCTCCGGGTAGCGCACATGCGCCATGAGATCACCGGACATCTTGTCCATCGGCTGCACCATGCCCGGGAAGATCGACTCCCAGGCCCGCAGGATCGGGTCTTTCTCATCCCACTTGTAGAGGGAAACCGAACCGTCATAGGCATCCACAACCGTCTTGACAGAGTTACGGATGTAATTGACGTCTTGGCCGGAGGCCGCCCCGTACATGCCGCGCGAGTTGAGGGCGTCCGTGGTGGCCGCCGCCAGGGATTCCCGCGCCGAATAGGGGTAGTTATTCGAGGTGGTGTACCCGTCGATAATCCACACGAGGCGCTTAGGAGTAACCGGATCCCCATCCATATCCACCACGGCCGGGTAAGCCTTGGAATCAAGCGTGAGGTAGGGGGCCACCTTGCGCACCCGCTCGTGCGGGTCGCGGTTGAAAAGAATCTGCGATTCGGAAGTCACACGATCGGAGAAGAAAATATCGGTGGAGCGGAATTTGATGGCAAACATGAGTTTGTCAAAGAAGTTCCCGACCGAGGGGCCGCCGTCGCCGGTATAGGTATTGAGAACCTGCGAGCCTTCCGCAGCATCGGAGGGATAGTCAATTTCCCAGGGCGCGGTTCCTTCCGGGGCGCCAACAATGGAGTATTCGGGGCTGTTCTGCCCGAAGTAGACGCGCGGCTCGTATTCACCCAGCTCACCTTGGGAAGGGATGCCGTACTGGAGGAATTGCGGGGCGCCGGAGGCGGAAGTGGTATTGCCGTAGGCAGCCACCACGCCGTAGCCGTGGGTGTAGACCGTATGGTCATTCACCCAGTTGCGCTGATCCGGCCCCAGGCCGTCCAGGTTGAGTTCTCGCACCGCGATCACGGTATCCCGGTCCGTCTTATTGAGGTTGTAGCGATCCACCGCCAGCTGGGAGGCGAAACCGTAGTACTGGCGGTTCTGCTGCATCTGGTTGAAGGTGGGGGACACAATATTCGGGTCGAGGAGGCGGATTTGCGCGGTGGATTCCGCGTCATTGCGCAGCTGCCCGGCTTCCGCATCGGTGCGGGCGTTATAGGGAATGGTCTCCACGTTATCCAGGCCGTATGCCTTGAGGGTGGCCGAAATATTGCGGTCAATATACGGTGTTTCCATCTCGATAGCATTCGGGGTGACCCGGAAGCGCTCCACCAGTGCCGGCCAGGCCCAGCCCACCGTGGCCCCGGTGACCAGGGCCACCACCAGCCCGGCGGTAATAATCCGCCAGGAACCGCGCAGCGCCGAAATCACGAAAAGCACCGCGATGGCCAGGAAGGTGATCGCGAGGATCGTGAGCCCGGGAAGCTTAGCGTTAATATCCGTATAGGACGCCCCGGAGAAACGATCATTATTGGACAGCAGCAGGGTGTAGCGACTCAACCAGAAGTAGGCAGCCACCAGGATAAAGGCCAGCAGCCCCAGCACGGAGAAATGCACCCGAGCCCGGTTGCGTACCCGCACCTTGCCCGAATCCAACGTGACCCCGCCGTAGAGGTAATGGCCCAGCACCGCACCAATCGCCCCGATCACCAGCAGGGTAATCGCGAAGCTCAACGCTGATTGCAACACCGGGAGCGTGAAGACGTAGAAGGCCACATCGCGCCCGAACTGCGGATCCGTATCCCCGAAAGGTGTGCGGAAAATCCACATGAGGTAAGTGCGCCATTCACCCGCCAGCGGCGCGCCGAAAATCAGGCCGGCGAGCAGCGGCAGGCCCAGGTTGGTGGCCCAGCGGTACTTTTCCGCCGCCTTGCGGTAGCCCGCGACGCTGGGGGCCTGGATGCCCTCATCTTTTGTGCGCGCGAGGCGGAAATTCAGCCACAGCACGATGGCAACCAGGAGGGTGCCGATGGTGCCCAGCGCGATGGTCCAGCCCCATTGGGTCCAGAACACGCGAGCCGCGCCGATTTGTTCGTACCATTTAACGTCGGTGTAAACGCCCGATCCGACGACGAGCGCCACGAGCAGAATGGCGAGAACACCCAGTGTCCACCAAAAAGCTCCCGGCGTCTCCCGCCTCAAACGGGGATGTGCGGTTGTACTCAAACGAAATCCTCAACTTCTTCCGCGGCGCAGGGGTGCGCCCGGCCATCACTATTCCCTATCAAACATAGCGGAAAAAGCTGAGAATCGCGCGTGCGTCAACGGTTTTTTGGTACGACGACGCCGCCCGCGAACACGCACCTACCGGCCCGCAGCCATATCCTGGCAGGTGGGGAGTTTCGGGGTACGCCCCGCGCCGATGTCCCGGACGGCAGCTGCGGCGTCGTCAAAATTCCGGACCGCCCAGATACGTAAGCCTTCCGGTTCGTACCCGATTGTTTCCCCGCAATTCGCGGCCGGGGCGAGGAAATCGGTGGCGCCCCGCTCGCGCGCCCCCACGATCTTGTGCTGGATTCCGCCGATGGGCCCCACCTCCCCGTTGAAAGCGAGGGTGCCGGTGCCGGCAATAACGGCACTGCCGCCCAGGGAGCCGGGGGTGAGTTCGTCGTACATGCCCAGCGCGAATATGAGGCCGGCCGAGGGCCCGCCGATGCCTTCCACCGCGTAGGTGACGGTGGCCGGGAGCTGCACGTCCTCAACAGCGAGGGACACTCCCAGCAGGGAGCCGGGGTGGATCCAGCCGGTTTCATCCGGCGGGAAGGGCGCGGTAATAATTGTTGTGGTGCCGGCTTCGCTGCCGCGCTGGTAGGAAACCGTGACGGTGCTCCCCGGTTCGGTAGCGTGCAGGACTTTCGAAAGTTCCCCGAAAGTGGAGACGGTGGTGGGTGCGGTGCCCGGGGCAGCAATGCCGGTAATAATATCGTCTGCTTCAAGCTGACCGGCCGCCGGGGAGCCTTCCGGAATGTCCACCACCCGCAGCTTCATGGTGACGTGGTGGCCGGCCTTTTCCAAAGCAACTCCGGCCGCGACGGTTTGGGAATTATTCATAAGTTCGGCATTGCGGGCATCGTCTTCCGCGCTGGAAAGCGTGGGCGGGTAGAGCAGGCGCACCGGCAGTAGCTGGGATTCCTGATCGACCAGCGCCCACAGGGCGTGGGCGCCCAGGGTTCCCGCCTCGGGGTTCCCCGCCGCGGACACCGTGGTCATATACAGCTGGGTATCGGTGGGATAGGTAGGCACACCCTCCACGCTGACCAGTCGGGTACCGGCTACCTCCCCGGTCACATCAAGAGCCGGACCGGCCATTTCCACCGTGTAGGCACCCGGCAGCAGGAGGGTAAGGACCGCCAGACTCGCAAACACAAAACCGCTGCGGCGCGCGGGATGGGCACCGCGGCGCGCGGAACGGGGACTACCTACCTGACCACGTTTTTTCATCACCTCTCCATCATGCCTGATCGGGCAGCGCAGTCCTACCGTTGCTCACGTGGTCCGCCGCTCACACACGGCCTCGGTAGTGCAACGGCCCGGCTCCTGTGCCAGGGGCGGAGGCGCCTACCCGCGCGGGCCCGCGGTGTTTTAGGCTTAGTGGTGGACCTCGAGGAGAAGAATGACTGAGAATTCACAGCCGCGTGACGAATGGGAAAAGATGCTGCGGGCGGTCCTTGGCGATGAGGCTGCCGAGGAAATCCTGCGTTCCCTCGCCCCCGGCGGCGATGTAACGTCCGGGAGCAGCACTGGCACCGGCACGAGCGGCGGAGCATTCCCCGGACTTCCCGGGATGGGTGGTGGGACCGGCGCGGGCATGCCAGCTGATATCGGCCTGGTGATGAATCAGATTCGCGCCATGCTCGGTTCCTCGGGTGAGGGGCCGGTCAATTGGAAAATCGGAGAGCAGGTCGCCCGGGATACCGTGAATAAATCCGGCCCGGGCCTTCCCACTGCCGCCGCGGGTGATCAGGCCCGCTCCGCGATGGACGTGGCGAGTTTGTGGCTGGACCCGGTCACGGTTTTCGATCCGCCGCGCGGCCCCAACCAGGTGTGGTCGCGCCTGGACTGGATTGCTCATTCCCTTCCGACCTTCCGGAAACTCACCGCTCCGGTCGGTGCGAACCTCGCGCGGGCTTTCGGCGAGGCTCTTAGTTCCCAGCTGGAACGTGCCCCGGAGGAGATGCGCCAGATGCTTTCGGGCGGAATGCTCGGGGGGATTCCCGGCGGGCTCGAGGGGATGCTCTCCGGAATGACGGCGTCGTTACTGGGAATGCAATACGGCCAGGGGCTCGCGGAGCTGGCCCAGATTTCCTTCGGCACCGCGGACGCCGGTTTCCCGCTGGTGGAGGGCGAAACGGCCGCGCTGGTGCCGGCTAATATCTCCGAGTTCGCCGCGGGCTTGGATGTGGACGCGCGCGAAGTGGAGCTCTACGTGGCGGTGCGCGAACAGGCCGCGGCCCGGCTCTTCTCCCAGGTCCCGTGGTTGCGCAGCACAATTCTGGATGCTGTTGCAGCGTACGCCGCCGATATCGCCATCGATACCGATGCCATCGAGGAGAAGGTCCGCGAACTCCAGCTTGATCCCGAACAGCTCATGTCCGGGCACATGCCCCAGCTGGATATGAATGAAGTTTTCGCTTTTACCCGTACGCCCGCCCAGCAAGCCACGCTCGAGCGCCTGGAGCATATTGTTTCGCTGGTGGCCGGCTGGGTCAGTGCCGTTACGAGCACCGCGGTGGCGGCCCAGCTGCCCCACAGCATGAAACTGTCGGAGGCTCTCACGCGCCGCGAGGTGACCGAGGCACCGTCAAACCGGGTTTTTGGTCCACTTGTTGGTTTCGATATCGCGCCGCGGCGTTTGCGCGAGGCGGCAGCTTTCTGGGCGCGCGCTGCCCGCGAGCGCGGAATGGAGGGGCGCGACGCACTCTGGAAGCATCCCGATTTGCTGCCGCTACCCGAGCACCTGGATAACCCGGACGGTTTCTTCTCCCCGGAGGCGCAGCCTTCCGCGCTGGATGAGGAGCTGGACGCTTTCCTCGAGGAACTGTTGAGCAGTAGTGATGGGGGCACACCTTTCGGGAACGCGCCGCACGAACCGGGTTTCGGTACGACGACGCCACCCCCGGCCACCGGGGACTCGAGCACTTCCGATCCCACCGCGGGATCTGAAGATACCGATACGTCCGGGCCTGAGGAGCCGCGGGACTACCGCTAGCTCTTTGCGGGTCACCCGAGGTGGCTGTCACCACCCTGGTGAGCGAGCCTGCTGTGGATAACCAGGGCAGCTTTGGGGATATTACCCGTGCCTGTGGATGGGCTTTCGCGCTTGTGCGGCGTGCTTTTTATGCTGAGGCCATGGTTCTTATCAAGGTGGTCTCATGATGATTCGCTCGCCGCTGGGGGTGTACTGGTCGGATACGCATGAGGTGCAGATCGGTCTTGATCCGCGCGTGGCGCTGCGGCTGGCGGGGCTTTCTGTGGCGGAACAGCAGGCGGTTTCGTCCTTAGCATCCGTCGGTACGGAAAGTGAATTCTTAGATGCGTGCGAGCGGCGCGCGGTGGGCGAAAAGCGGGCGCGCTCGCTTCTGGGCACGCTTCGCAATTCCGGCTTGCTTGACACTTCCCCGCCCTGTTTCCCGGATCTGACCTGGCGCACAGTTTTCGTTGAGCGTTTGGATGCCCTGGCGGTGGAGATCTGTACGGTTCTTGCTGCCGGTGGCCTGGGCTATATTCTCACCTCGGATACCAGCAGACCACACGGCACTGACCACCCGATTTTCCGGCGGCCGAGTTGGCGTACGTTCACGCGGCACCAGGCTCTTCAGAGTTATTTTCGCGAGCGTGGCTGGGGAACTACGGTCATCAAGGTTGATGCGGGGGCCTGTCAGGTCACGCCGCTGGGAATGGAACGGGCCGCCGGGCACGCAAATCGCGGGGCAGCCGCCGGGCACGCAAATCGCGCGGAGTCCAGACCGGTCGCGGCGGCCCCGGGATGCGGTAGGCCAGATCTCGCGCTGGTGACTTCTTTGCAGCTACCGGATCCGCTGCGGTGTTCCCCGTGGGAAATGGAGCGTATACCTTATCTGCTGGCCTATATCGAGGATATTGATATTCGGGTGGGCCCGGTGGTGGTTCCGGGGAGTGGGCCGTGTGCCCGGTGTTTGCTTTTCGCGGCGATGGATGCGGATCCGGCCTGGCGTTATCTGGCTCCGCAGGTATTTAGTACCCGCGGGAGCGCTCCGTTCACTCCCGGGGTTGCCCTCGCGGCAGCTCTCGCGGTGCACGGTGCTCTTCTGGCCCTGGGTGGGCAGGCGGAACACGCTCGGGGAACGCAGTGGGTGGTGCCACCACTGCCCAGTTTCCCCTATCGGGTTGTGCTTTCCTCGCATGAGCGTTGTTCTTGCGAAACGGGCCCCGCGGCAGCCTAGGGGCACTACCCGCCATGCGTGCCCGCACTCAGTGTTCGGCCAGCAGGGCGAGGATCTCCTCCCCGTAGATAGCAAGTTTCGTGGCGCCCACCCCCTTGATCTGGGCGAGGGCGTGGATGCTGCGGGGTTTTGCTATCGCGAGGGCCCGCAACGTGGTGTCATGGAAAATTGTGTAGGCGGGTTTGCCGGTAGTTTGGGCACGTTGAGCCCGCCAGGCTACGAGTTGCTCAAAGAGCGCCACATCTTCGGGATAGTCAGCGGCGAATTCTTCCGCCGCGGCCCGCGAGCGACGCCGGTAGCGGGTGGCCCGCGAGGTTTCTTCCCCTTCTGGTTGCGGCCACAGCCCGGTAAGGAAGCGGGAGACTTTCCGGCCGGAACGATGCCCGGAGGAGGCGGCATAGGAAAGCTGCAAAAATTCTTGGGCCCGTGTGATTCCCACGTAGAGGAGACGGCGTTCTTCTTCAATGGCTGCCGGTTTCTTCGCGAGGGAAATGGGCATGAGCCCTTCGCTCATCCCTACCAAGAAAACCGCTTCCCATTCCAGGCCCTTGGCGGCGTGCAGGGAGGAAAGGGTGACGCCTTCCAATTCGGGAACGTTCTGGGTTGCGGCGCGTTCTTCCAGTTCCACCACGAAATCAACCATAGAGGCATCCCGGCTATCCTCCATATCCTCCGCGAGGGTGATGAGAGCGTGGAGGGCTTCCCATTTTTCCCGGGCCGAGCCGGCAGTGGACGGTGCTTCATCCCGCCATCCCATCTGGCGCAGCACGGTGCGCACATTATCCGCCAGCGGGCCATGTACCCCGGAGCGCGCCGCAGCGCGCATGGCCACCATAGCTTCGCGTACATCACGGCGCGAGAAAAACTTTTCCGCCCCGCGCACCTGGTAGGACACCCCCGCTTTGGATAGCGCTGCCTCAAATTCTGCCGATTGGGCATTGGTGCGATACAGAATGGCTATTTCCGAGAGCGCGGTGCCTTCCGCGGCGAGCGCTTGGATAGCGCGCACGACTCCGGCGGCTTCCGCCCCATCCGATTCGTACTCCTGGAACGTAACCGGGCGCCCGGAGCGGCGCTGCGAGACCAGCCGCACCGCGCCTTCTGAAACATCATCGGCAATAACGGTATTCGCAGCCGCCACGATTTGCGGGGTGGAGCGGTAATCCCGAGTGAGTTCAATGACGCGAGCACGTGGGTATTCCTGCTGGAAGCGGGCGAGGTAAGAGGAGGACGCGCCCGCGAAGGAGTAAATGGTCTGGGAAACATCCCCGACGACGCACACATCTTTCCGGTCCCCCAGCCACAGCTGCAACAGGCGATGCTGGAGGGGGGACACATCCTGGTATTCATCAACCACGAAGTGGCGGTATTGCTCACGTATCTGGCGGGCGATATCCGCCCGATCCAGCAGGATCCCGACGAGGAGGAGGAGAACATCATCAAAATCGAGGACGCGACGTTCGGTTTTGACTTCTTCATAGGTTTTCGCCAGCCGTGCAATATCGGTACTGAGCTGGCCGGCGACTTCCCCGCGCCCGGCGGCCAGGGCGGCTTCCGGGTAGTTATCCGGGCTAATCATGGATACTTTGGCCCATTCAATTTCCGCGGTGAGATCGCGGATACTCACTTTATCGGTAGGCAGGCCAATCTGACCGGCAGCCTGGGAGACCAGCCCGAATTTCGATTCGGTGATCCGCGGGATGGTTCCTCCCACCGCGGTTCCCCAGAAGTAGGAGAGTTGGCGCAAGGCCGCGGCGTGGAATGTTTGAGCCGGCACCCCTCCCACCCCGAGATCCCGCAAACGCGAACGCAATTCCCCGGCCGCGCGGGAGGTGAAAGTAACCGCCAGCACGTTCTGTGGCACGTAGGCCCCGCTGCGCACCCCGTAGGCGATCCGGTAGGTAATAGCCCTGGTTTTTCCGGTTCCCGCACCGGCACGCACACACACCGGACCGCGTAATGCGGTAGCGACCGCGCGCTGATCCGGATCCAGAAATTCCAGCAATTCCTCGGGTGAATCCATCGTGTTCCTCCTTGCCCTCTCAGGATGCCACACGCTCCCGACAGAAATTTTCCCCTTATCGAAACCCGTGGCGCGCCGAGCCTCCCCACCCTTAAGATCGCTCTATGGCTGATTTCACAATGTATACAACGCCCTGGTGCGGCTACTGCCGTAACCTTTCTGCCCAGCTCAAGCGGGCCGGTATCACCTGGAACGCGGTGAATATTGAGGAAGATGAGGCCGCGGCCGCTAAGGTTGCCTCCCTCAACGGCGGCAATAAAGTGGTGCCTACCCTTGAATTCGCCGACGGCGCCACCCTGACAAATCCGAGCCTGAAAGAAGTGCAGGCAAAACTCGCCAAACTCGCCTCTTCCGGGAGCTAAGACTCACACTCGAGCCAGCTCCGGCGCCGCCCCGCAGCAGCGCCGCCCCGGAATAGCGCCGGAGCCAGTGCGCCCCACGTGCTACCAACCCAGATGGGGGCGAATGCCGGGGCCGTACCAATCGGTGATAAGAGCCGCGGCAACCGAAGAAGGTCCGGGCAGGGTGAGGCTCCCCTCGCGCAGGGCCTCATCTAATTGGGAGATGCTGTAAAAGGCCGCGTGGTCGATTTCTTCCCCGTCCACGCGCACCAGGGCATCCGCCCCGCCCGCCCGGGCTTCGGCCTGCGGATCCACCCACGCCACGTAGGCGATCATGAGGGAACGCGGGAAGGGCCAGGGCTGGCTGGCGAAATAGCGAATTTCACCCAGCGGAACTCCCACTTCTTCGCGCACCTCGCGGCGCACCGCCGCTTCCAGGGACTCCCCCGCTTCGGCAAAACCGGCGAGCACGGAATGGCGCCCGGCCGGCCAGCGCGCATTATGCGCCAGCAGGATGCGATCCTGAGAATCAAGCACCGCCATAATGACGGCCGGGTCAGTGCGCGGAAATACCACGTGGCCTTCCGGGCAGTGCCCGCTCCACCCGCTGGTATCCACGGTGATGCGCTGGCCGCACACCGCACACCAGCGGGTGGCCCGCCAGGTATTGAGGATCGCCACCGCCGCGGTGACCAAAGCGGACATATCCGCGCTCCAGGACGGTGCGTAATTCTGCAGCGAGCCGATCCGGTAGCCCGGAGCATCCACTTCCGGGTTATCACGGGTGGGTCCGCCCCCGATAACAGCGGTGAGATCGCACGCAAAATAGGGGCGCCCCGCAACTTTCCCGAGGTAAACAGTCGGGGAATCCACGGTGGTGCGCGGGAGTTCCGCGCGGCTCAGGAGCAGGGGCGCATCGTCATGATCCAGAACGGCACCCCACCCCGAAATAAGCAGATAGCCCGCATTTTCCGCCAATTCCGCCAGGCGTTGCGGATCGTTGCGGGAAAGTTCATCCCGGTCCAAATTCCCGCGCGCCAGGATTAAATCGCCGTCGTACCCCACCATCGTGCCCCTTCCGGAACCGGACCCGTGCCGGTCACCCTTCCACCAAAATTCTAATATCACTCTTCTGGATTCTTGCCGAACGCCGATATTTTGCGACAATACGAAGGTGACTTCATTACCGGCTTCTTCCCCGACCGCTTCTCGGTACGTGGCACGCGCCTCCGAGCGCGCCCTGCCCGTCCGGTTGCGGCCCGTGCGTTTGGGGGCGCACCTCACCGATACCGGGGCGGATTTTGCCGTCCTGGCTCCGCACGCGACCGCGGTTGACCTGTGCCTTATTGACCGCAGTGCCTCGGGTATGACCGAGCGTCGCTATTCCCTGCATCGGGACGCGAGTTTCACCACCTGGGTGGGGCATGTATCCGGGGTGCGCGCCGGTCAGGAATACGGCTACCGGGTCCACGGCCCGTGGAATCCCGATACCGGGATGCGTTTCAACCCCGCGCAATTCCTTCTTGATCCCTACGCGCGGGCCATTACCGGCACCCCGCGCCTGGGACCCGAATTGTACGGTCACAAAGTTAATGATGCTCTGGATCCCGTCCCGCTTCCGCCGCAGCGTGACGATACCGATTCCCTGGACGCCATGTGCCGCGGCGTCGTCACCGCACCCACGGAAACGCATATCCGCCACCCGTACACGCCCTGGTCCCATACGGTTATCTACGAAACGCACGTGCGCGGACTCACCCAGCAGCTGGCGGCGCTCCCCGAAGAATTACGAGGTACCTACGCCGGTCTGGCTCACCCGATCGTCACGAATTACTTGCGTTCCCTGGGCGTGACGGCCGTTGAGCTGCTGCCCATCCACGCGAAAATGTCCGAACCGTTCCTTACCGAACGTGATCTCACTAACTATTGGGGCTATTCCACCCTCTCTTATTTCGCTCCCGAGCCGAGCCTAGCCACCGCCACGGCGCGGGCCGCCGGCCCCTTGGCGGTACTGCAGGAAGTGCGCGATATGGTGGCGCGTCTCCACGATGCCGGCCTGGAAGTCATCCTTGACGTCGTCTATAACCACACCTGCGAAGGTGGGGTAAACGGGCCAACCGTCTCACTACGCGGTTTTGGACAAACTACCTATTACATGCAGGTGCCTAACCAGCCCGGTCAGTTTTATGACACCACGGGCACCGGGAATTCTCTGGATTTCCGGCGCACGCCCGTGCTGCAGCTCACCCTCGATTCGCTGCGCTATTGGGTCAGCGATATTGGCGTGGATGGATTCCGTTTCGACCTGGCTGCCACCCTGGCACGCCGGGGCGATCATTTCGATACCAACCATCCCCTCTACCTGGCCATGGCCACCGATCCTATTCTCTCCAACGTCAAGCTCATTAACGAGCCCTGGGATCTGGGGCCGAACGGCTGGCAAACCGGCAATTTCTTACCGCCCACCGCGGATTGGAATGACCGCTATCGCGATTCCATCCGGCAGTTCTGGGTGGCTGATCAGCGGGCAGTTGCCGGAGGCGGTCTGGGCGGGGACCTGCGCGATCTGGCAACGCGCCTGGCCGGCAGCGCCGACCTGTTCGGGCACGGGCGCTCCCCTTCCGGGCGCGGTCCGCTCGCCTCCGTCAATTTCATTACCGCGCACGACGGTTTTAGCCTCTACGACCTGGTCTCCTACGATTCCAAACACAATGAAGCCAACGGAGAAAACGGGCGGGACGGCACCGATAACAACCGCTCGTGGAATCACGGGGTGGAAGGCGAAGGCAGCGACACCGCCCCGCTTCCCGAAAACGTGCTCAGCGCGCGTACGCGGACCATGCGCAACCTCATCGGCACGCTAGTTTTCAGCGCCGGGGTGCCTATGCTCTACGGCGGCGACGAATTTGCCGATACGAAATTCGGGAATAACAACGCCTACTGCCAGGACAATCACGTGTCCTGGCTAGATTGGGATCACGAAGAATGGCAGCGCGAGCTACAGGCAACCGTGGCGTATCTTTTCCGTTTGCGTTCCGAGCACCGCGTCTTGCGCCCGAGCATGTTCTACACCGAATCGCCCTCCGGGCGCGATCACATCCCCGATTTACAGTGGTTTGCGGATACCGGTGAACCGATGCCCGAGCACCGGTGGTTCGATCCTTCGAATCGCTTGCTGCAAATGCTGCGTTCCGGTTCTGAGCGCGACGCCGATGCGCTCGTGGTCATTAACGGCTCAAATCATCACGTTCCTATCCGCTTCCCGCAGGGGCGTGGTAATCCCTTCGCGCTGGCCTGGGATTCTTCCTGGCCCACCCCGCGTTCCTCGGAGCGTATCTACCAGCCCGGGGCCTCCACCCGGGTGGAGCCGCTGACGATGCAGCTTTACTTCGCCAATCCGGAGCGGTAGCGGGCAGCTGCGCCGTCGTGCTACCCACACGCCCGCATCCCTCGTAACCGCGCGCGGCCGCGGCCGGGTGGCCGCGAAACGGAAACCGCAAGAAAAGCTGTCGCGGCGGCGCCTACAATAGACAAGCAGAGCATGCTTCCGGGAAATACGGGGCATGGTCTGGGTGTATGACTGAAGGAGCAAGGTATGAGTGTCGAGGAATCCCTCGAACGGTCCACGTCCGCCGCGTCCCTGGCGCATGCGCAGCGCCTGAGTGAGAAAATCAAGGAGAAGATCTCTACTTCTCCGGAGGAATTCCGGGTTCTCACCGGGGATCGTCCCACCGGGAATCTCCACCTGGGGCACTATTTCGGTTCGCTGCGCAACCGGGTGGAATTACAGCGTAAGGGTGTGGAAACCTGGCTTGTGATCGCCGATTTTCAGGTCATTACAGATCGCGATGGTACCGGCCCTATCCGGGAGCGGGTGCGTTCCCTGGCCACTGATTACCTCGCGGTGGGTATCGACCCGGATGCCGCGGTTATTTTCCCGCATTCAGCTATTCCCGGCCTCAACGAACTCATGCTCCCCTTCCTGTCTTTGGTGACCGACGCCGAACTGCGTCGCAATCCCACCGTCAAGGCGGAACACGAGGCAACCGGCGGGCGGCCCCTGTCCGGGCTACTGCTCACCTACCCGGTGCACCAGGCCGCGGATATTCTTTTCTGCAAAGCCAATCTGGTACCGGTGGGTAAGGATCAGCTCCCCCACCTCGAACAGGCCCGCGTGATCGCTGATCGTTTTGAGGCTCGCTACGGCCGCCCGGCCGGGCGTGAAACCCCGGTGTTCCCGCGCCCGCAAGCCCTGCTTTCCGAAGGCACCTCTATTTTGGGGCTGGATGGCGCCAAGATGAGCAAATCGCGCGGTAACACCATCGAAATCGGTATGAGCGCGGATGAAACCGCCAAGCGCATCAAAAAAGCGGTCACGGATTCGGATCGGCATATTACCTACGATCCGGAAAACCGCCCCGAAGTGGCGAATCTGCTGCTGCTGGCTTCGCTGGCGCAGGGGCGGCCCGCCGCAGAGATCGCGGATGAAATTGGCGACGGCGGGGCCGGAACTCTGAAGAAGATCGTCACCGAATCAATTAATGAGATGTTTGCCCCTATCCGGGCTAAGCGCGCCGAGCTCGTCAAGGATCCCGGCTACGTAGATGGGATTGTGCGCCGGGGCATTGACATCGCCAATGAGCGCGCCAATAAGACGCTCGCGGAGGTGCGTGAGGCACTCCAGATGGTGTATTAGCCGCGCGGCGGGCGCGGTTCCGGTGTTGCCACTTCATAAAGGGCGCGGGAGGCCGGGTACTTTTTCCGAGATGTACTTCGCATGTACAACAAGTGCAGTACAGCTTGGAAAACACATAGTCCCTCCCGTGCGCCGTGCCTAGACTCGTATATACGACGACGCAGCCAGCCTGCCACGCGTCCACCCCCGCGGGCCGGTGTGCCAGAAGCCCGGAAACCTAATAGGATTGGGCTTGTGAGCATCCTTACACAGACGCATCATCGGCTCGCGCGCCGCCGCTTGAGCCGTGGGATCGCTGCCGTTTGCGCGCACGCCCGCCATATGTCGCCCGAGGATACGAGGAGATAAGCCATGTCCATTGAACCGACGACGCCCGCGAAGAATTCGGCCCCCACGCCCGAAAAGAAGCTGGCAGCCACGCCCGCAACTACGCCCGCGGCCGCGAAGCCAGCCGCCACGAAGAAACCGGCAGGCACAAAGGCAGCAGCGTCGAAGAAACCTGCGACCACCCGGCGCTCGACGAAGAGCAGCAGCACCGCGAAAACCACCGGCGCGTCAAAGGGCACCACAACGGCAAAAGCCCCCGCCCAGGCCAGCACCGCGAAATCCACGCGAAGCACCAGCACGGCTAAAACGGCTAAAACCACAAAAACCGCGGCGAAACCTGCGGAAGCCACCGCGAAAGTCGCCACCTCCCCCACCACCCACGGCCGCCCGAACCCGGAAGGCTACCCGCCGGCGTTCCCGCAGGCTCCCATGGCCCCCGCCCCCGCTCCACGCGCCAATATCGCCCGCATCCCGATTATGGATGTAACCCCGTGCGTGCAAAACGGCTCGTTGGCAGCTAAGGGAACCGTCAACGAAGCTTTCCCCGTGCAGGCCACCGTATGGCGTGAAGGGCACGATCTTTTCGGCTGCGAAGCCGTCCTTGTTGATCCGCAAGGTCGCGAAGTTCAGAGCGCTCCCATGGTCTTGGTACGCCCGGGCCTGGGGCGTTACGAAGGCTGGCTCACCCCCACCGCGCCTGGCGATTGGGCTTTCTTCGTGCGTTCGTGGTCGGATCCCTTGGCCACCTGGCGTCATACCGCCGAAACGAAACTCCCGGTCGGCCAGGATATTGACCTGGTGTTCCTCGAAGCCGAGCAGCTACTCAAGAGGGTGGCGAAGTTGCTGCCGCGCGGCTCACAAGACCGGCCGGCGATTAATGATGCTATCGACGTCGTTCGAAAAAAGTCCATCCCGGCTTCGGTACGTTTCGCGGCCGTAACCTCCAGCGTCGTCGAAGATATTATCCACCGCTATCCGGTGCGTGATTTCGTGAGTGAATCGGCGCGCTTCCCCCTCGCCGTGGACCGCGAACTGGCCCTGCACGGCGCGTGGTACGAAATGTTCCCGCGCTCGGTAGGAGCGTGGCGCGACGACGAAGGCACCTGGCATTCCGGGACCCTGCGCACCGCAGCCGAAGATCTGCCGCGCATCGCCTCCATGGGCTTTGACGTGGTGTACCTGACTCCGATTAGCCCGATTGGCCTGACCGATCGTAAGGGGAAGAATAATTCGCTGATCGCCCAGCCCGGTGAACCCGGCTCCCCCTACGCTATCGGCAGTGAGGCGGGCGGGCATGACGCCATCCACCCGGATCTGGGCACTTTCGAGGATTTCGATGCTTTTGTGGCCGCCGCCCGGGATCTGGGCATGGAAGTTGCCCTCGATATTGCGCTGCAATGCTCCCCGGATCACCCGTGGCTACACGAACATCCCGAGTGGTTCTTGCATCGCCCGGACGGTACCATCGCTTTCGCGGAAAATCCCCCGAAGAAGTACCAGGATATTTACCCGCTCAATTTTGATGATGATCCGGAAGGCATCTACCAGGCGGTCAAGGGCGTGCTGGAAACGTGGGTTTCGCACGGGGTTACGCTGTTCCGGGTGGATAATCCGCACACCAAGCCGGTGAGTTTCTGGCAGCGGCTCCTGGCCGAATTCCGCCAGACTCACCCGGAGGTTATTTTCCTGGCCGAGGCTTTCACCGCCCCGCCGATGATGCGGGGCCTGGGCGCGGTAGGCTTCCACCAGTCCTACTGCTACTTCGCGTGGCGTAATGAAAAGAAGGAAATCGAGGACTACCTGTGGGAGGTGGGCCGGGAATCGGATGCGATGTTGCGTCCCACTTTCTGGCCGACGACGCACGATATCCTCACCCCCTACCTGCAGCATTCCGGCCCGAACGGGTGGAAAATCCGCGCGATTTTGGCGGCAACGGGCTCGCCCACATACGGGATTTACTCCGGGTATGAATTCGTGGAATCGGAGCCGCGCGGCAGCTTTGAAGAAATGAATAATAACGAGAAGTACGAATACCGCCCGCGGGATTACAGCCGCGACCCCTACGGTATCCAAG
The DNA here is from genome assembly GCF_059085665.1 of Actinotignum sp. usb-actsch-213. Lineage (NCBI taxonomy): Bacteria > Bacillati > Actinomycetota > Actinomycetes > Actinomycetales > Actinomycetaceae > Actinotignum > Actinotignum sp. usb-actsch-213. The sequence goes on along the minus strand of NZ_JBHNSQ010000051.1, from coordinate 6,444 downwards.
GGCTTCTCACCCGTCTCAATGAGATCCGCAAGGAGCACGTGGCCTTCCAGCGCCTGCGCGGGATCACCATTAATCCCACGTCGAACCCGAATATTTTGTGCTTCACGAAGGTGGCGCGCCCGGAGGAAACTCCTTCGGGAACCGCGGACCGGGTGATTGTGGTGCTCAATCTCGACCCGCACACCACCCAGGAAGCGGAGATCTCTCTGGATATGTCCGCTTTCGGTACCTTCGATGCTAGCGGCCTACCGCGGGGCGACGCGCCCGAGCATATTGAGGTGGTGGATGAGCTGGGCGGCGGGCACTTCCAGTGGAATAACCGGCCTTTCGTACGCCTCAATCCCTTCACTACCCCGGCGCATATCCTCTCGGTAAAGGCCTGATTGCATGTCCCTTCCTTCCCTCAATGCGGCCACGTCCGGGCCTCGCGTCGCCCAGTCCGAATACCGCGGGCTCAGCGATGATCCGGAGTGGTACCGCCACGCGGTGTTTTACGAGGTTCTGCTCAAGGCTTTTGGGGATACCGATGCTGATGGCGTCGGTGATATTCGCGGCCTTATCGCGCACCTCGATTACATCCAGTGGCTGGGGATCGACTGTATCTGGATCCCGCCGTTCTACCCCTCCCCGGGGCGGGACGGCGGGTACGATGTTGCCGATTACACCGCCGTGGATCCCCGCTACGGCACGATGGATGATTTTCGGGAGCTTATCGATCAGGCCCACCGGCGCGGCATCCGCGTGATTATCGATATTGTTATCAACCACACCTCCGCGGATCACCCGTGGTTCCAATCCTCCCGCGCGAATCCGGAAGGGCCCTACGGGGATTTCTACGTGTGGTCAGATACCGATAAAAAATATGAGGATGCCCGAATTATTTTTGTGGACACCGAGGTATCGAATTGGACTTTCGACCCGGTGCGCAAACAGTATTTCTGGCATCGTTTCTTCTCCCACCAGCCGGATTTGAATTTCGATAATCCCAAGGTGCACGAGGCGGTCCTCAACGTTTTCCGTTTCTGGTGCGAACTGGGGGTAGACGGGCTGCGCTTGGACGCTATCCCCTACCTCTATGAGCGGGAAGGTACGAATTGCGAAAACCTTCCGGAAACGCACGCGTTTATCGCGAAGGTGCGCCGGGTCCTCGACGAGGAATTTCCCGGCACGCTGTTGCTGGCGGAAGCTAATCAGTGGCCGGAAGACGTCGTCGAATATTTCGGGACGGAAGAAGCGCCCGAGTGCCACATGTGCTTCCACTTCCCCGTGATGCCGCGTATCTATTACGCCTTGCGCGACCAGCGTGCCACCGCGATCCGGGAGATTCTGGAGCGCACGCCCGCGATTCCGGCCGGGGCCCAGTGGGGTACTTTCTTGCGTAATCACGATGAACTCACCCTGGAAATGGTGAGCACGGAGGAACGTGCCCTCATGTACGGCTGGTATGCCGATGATCCGCGCATGCGAGCCAACGTGGGGATCCGCCGCCGCCTCGCCCCACTGCTGGGGAATTCCCGGGCGGAAATTGAGCTGGCGCACGCACTGCTACTTTCCCTGCCCGGCTCGCCCTACCTCTACTACGGGGACGAAATCGGGATGGGCGACAATATCTGGTTGCCTGATCGTGACGGCGTGCGCACCCCCATGCAGTGGAGTCCGGATCGCAACGCCGGTTTTTCCACCGCGGATCCGGGTCAGCTCTACCTGCCGGCTATTACTTCGCTGTCCTATAACTACCAGGCGGTCAACGTGGAATCGCAGCTGGCACAGCCGGCTTCGCTGCTCCACTGGGTTCACGGGATTCTAGAGGTGCGGCGCGGGCACCCGGCCATGGGCTCGGGTGATTTTGTGCTGCGTGAAGCGAATAATGACGCGATCCTCGCTTTCACCCGTTCCTGCCCGGAGGAGACCATCCTCTGCATCATGAACCTGGCCAATACCCCGCGTGCCGGGCGCATTGAGCTGCCTGATTACGCCGGCTGGTTGGCCACGGATGTATTTGGCGGGGCCGGTTTCCCGGAGGTTCGCGCCGATGGTAGCTACGACGTAACGCTGGGCAGCCGTGATTTCTTCTGGCTCAAACTGGATGCACCCGGACAGGCGCAGCCCGGCCCGGTAGAGGGCGCACGAGCGGAAGAAAGCGGAGAGCAGGTGGACTTCGCGGCGCTATCCCGCCCGGCGCAGGTGGATGCGGCGCTGCCGGCTCCTGCGGGAGCGGCACCTGCGGGAGTGGCACCTGCGGAAACGCCCGCCACTGCGGACAGCGCAGCGCGTGACGAAGGGAGCGTAGCGTGAGCTGGGATATCGGTGAGCAGATGCCGGAACTTGAGTCGTGGATGCACGCCCGGCGCTGGTACCGGGGCAAACCCCACCCGCTCTACCTGCGCGCCCGTGCCGACTTTGCGTGCGGAGCAGAGTCCTTCACCCTCACCTGGTGCATTATCGAAGCCGGGACCGTGCTTTATAACGTCCCGCTGCTCCTTGCCCCCGATACCGTGGTGCCAGCCGCACCCTTCCCTAGCAAAACCGCCCTGGTTACCCGCGCCCGCGGCCACGTTATTTTCGATGCGACGACGCATCCTGCCGGTCAGCATTTCCTCTTCGAGGCTGCCACGGGCCAGCCGGGCAGCAAACCTAGCATCAAGTCCCCGGCGGCCAGCAACGCGGGTAACCGGCCCGGCGCGAGCACCCTCCACCTGGTCACCCGTCCGGCCGGCTTCCCGGGCAGCTACCGCAGTGCCCGACCGCTGAGCGGCGAGCAATCCAATAGCTCGATTATTTACCAGACCAGCACCGTGCCCCTCATTATCAAGCTGTTTCGGGTGCTGAGCCCGGGGGCGAACCCGGATGTGGAATTGCAGGCCGCGCTTTCGGATACCGGCACAGTCCCCGCGCAATGGGGTTCGGCAGCGCTCGTGGGTGGCCCGGCCGCAGCGGGCAGCGATGTGCTGGTGGCGCAGGAATTCCTCACCGGTGCCCACGACGCCTGGCGCGTGGTCACGAGTTCCTTCCCCGCCGCGGATTCGCCCGGCCCGGATACTTCGACTGCTGCCGCGGATATGCCCGCGCCGAATTGCCCGCCCGCCGCGCCGGATCAAGCCGCCGCGCTACTGGGCGATTTCGCTGAGCGTATCCGCGAGCTGGGAGCCCTGACCCGCGCGTTCCACACCGCGCTCGCCACCCGACTCGGCACCATCGCGGCGACGCCGCAGCTGCGCGAAGCGCAGCTGGCCAGCTGGCAGTCCCGCGCCCGCGCCGCCCTGGCGGCAGTCCCGGAGCTGGAAAACCACAGCGCGCACATCACCGCAGTTTTCGCCGCTGCCGCAGCCACCCCCTGGCCGGCCCTCCAGCGCATTCACGGAGATTATCACCTGGGGCAGGTCGTGGATGTCCCCGGGCGCGGCTGGGTGGCCCTCGATTTTGAAGGTGAGCCCCTGCGGCCACTCTCCGAGCGTGTCACCCCCGACCTCGCCCTGCGCGATGTGGCCGGCATGCTGCGCTCCTTCGATTACGCCGGTGGCCAGGGCGAACGCGATGGACAGCCCGCTGCTCGCATGCGTGCCTGGACCCGAGCCGCCGAAGGCGCATTCCTGGCCGGCTACGGCGACATTCCCTCCGAGCACCGGCCCCTGCTGCGAGCCCTCCTTCTCGACAAGGCACTTTACGAAGTTGTCTACGAGGTCAATCAGCGCCCGGACTGGATCGATCTGCCCCTGGGCGGAGTCCACCGCCTGCTCGAGAACTAGCAGATCAGCAGGTCAGCCCGCCGCGGCCGCGGCGGGCTGCGGCGTCGTCGCCCTTGACACGCCACCACCCGCGCCCGCAAGCTCCCCGCACCCGGCCCGCGCGCTGTCCACGGCAGGCGCCCGCGGCCCGAGATCGCGCATCTTTCAGGTATCCTGGGAGATGTAGATAGTCGCGCGGTACTTCCCGGAAATTCCGCGATACCGCTTGGCAGGACACAGCACATCACCGGCGCGCGCGGGTGGTTTCCCGCTCTGACCGCCTACGCTCCATCGTGCAGAGAGGCACACATGTCTGATTACGTAGAAGTTGATGAAGGCACGCTCGAGGCTGTTTCCAAGGGTTGGTACTACGCACCCCACGATGTCCTCGGGCCCCATTCCAACGGCAGCACCGTCACGATTCGCACCATTCGGCGGCTCGCTGATGCGGTATTTATTGAAACGCTGGACGGGCGGGTGCCGGCCGTGCACGAATACAACGGGATTTGGCGCGCGGTGCTCGATACCCCCAACGTGCCCGACTACCGGGTGGTGGCCTCCTACGGGGGTGTGGAAAGCCGCGGGGATGACCCGTACCGTTTCCTGCCAACCCTGGGTGAAACCGATATTTACCTCATTTCGGAGGGGCGCCACGAAGAATTGTGGAACGCATTGGGCGCGCATGTGCGCCATTTCCCCTCGGTCCTCGGGGACGTGACGGGCGTGGCATTCTCGGTATGGGCTCCCAATGCGCTCGCCGTGCGGGTGGTCGGTGATTTCAACGGCTGGGATGGTTCCCTGCACGCGATGCGCTCCCTGGGCAGCTCAGGGCTGTGGGAACTCTTCGTACCGGGCGCCGGCGCGGGGGCGCGCTACAAGTTTGAGATCCAGTACAAGGATCTGAGCTGGCACCAGAAGGCCGACCCCATGGCTCGCTACAGTGAAACCGCGCCGTCCACCGCCTCCATCGTCACCGAATCCACTTACGAATGGAACGACGACGCTTGGATGGCCCAGCGTACCGATCCGGCGTCCGGGCCGGTTTCCATTTACGAAGTCCACCTGGGTTCGTGGCGCAAGGGGCTTTCTTACCGGGAGCTCGCCGACCAGCTCATCGGGCACGTCAAGTACTGCGGCTTCACCCACGTGGAATTCATGCCGGTCGCGGAGCATCCTTTCACGCCCTCGTGGGGCTACCAGGTGACCGGGTACTACGCCCCCACCTCCCGCTACGGTACCCCCGATGATCTGCGCTACCTCATTGACCGGCTGCATCAGGCCGGGATCGGGGTGATTACCGACTGGGTTCCCGCGCATTTCGCCACCGACGAGTGGGCGCTGGCCCGTTTCGACGGCCAGGCGCTTTACGAGGATCCGAATCCGCAGCGCGGCTCGCATCCGGATTGGGGCACCCTGGTCTTCGATTTCGGGCGCCGCGAAGTGCGGAACTTCCTGGTCGCCAATGCGCTGTACTGGCTGGAAGAATTCCATTTCGACGGCATCCGCGCGGACGCCGTGGCCTCCCTGCTCTACCTGGACTACTCCCGGGAAGCCGGGCAATGGCAGCCCAATATTTACGGTGGCCGGGAAAACCTCGAGGCGATTTCCTTCCTTCAGGAAGTCACCGCCACCGCCTACCGGCGCAACCCCGGCGTCATGATGATCGCGGAAGAATCCACCTCCTGGCCGGGCGTCACGGCGATGACGGATAGCGGCGGGCTCGGCTTCGGCCTCAAGTGGAATATGGGCTGGATGAATGACACCATCCGCTACTTCGAGGAAGAACCGGTCAATCGGCGCTGGCACCACGGGGAAATCACTTTCTCCATGGTCTACGCCTATTCGGAGAACTACCTGCTACCCCTCAGCCACGACGAAGTGGTGCACGGCAAGGGCTCGCTCTACCAAAAGATGCCCGGGGACGACTGGCAAAAGCGCGCCGGCGTGCGCGAATTGCTCGCTTACCAGTGGGCGCATCCGGGTAAGCAGCTACTGTTCATGGGCCAGGAATTCGGGCAGATCCGCGAATGGAACGACGACGCATCTCTCGACTGGTGGCTAACCGACCAGCCCGAACACGATGGCATCTTGTCCCTTGTCAAAAGGCTCAACGAGATCTACGTGGATCACCCGGCCCTGTGGAGTGATGATTTCACCCCGCACGGATTCGAGTGGATTGACGGATCGGACGCTGATAATAACGTCATTACCTTCCTGCGGCGCTCCGCCGACGGTAAGGACATCATTGTGGTGGCCTGTAATTTCGCGGGTATCCCCCACCACGATTACCGCATCGGTTTGCCGGCTGGAGGCACCTGGAAGGAAGTCCTCAATACGGACGCGGTGGAATACGGCGGTTCCGGGGTGGGCAATCTCGGGGAGGTCCACGCGGAGGAGGTCGGCTGGAACGGCCGGCCCTATTCGGCACCCGTGCAGCTGCCGCCGCTCGGGGTGGTCTACCTGCACCACGCGCCGGAGGAAGAAGTTGCGGGTGTTGATACCGCCGGCGCGGACGCGGGCGCAGAACTCGCGGGTATTGGCGCGGGCGCAGATCGCGACCCAGCCGCCGCCGACCACACCGAAACCGAAACATCCGTGAATCGCGAGGCCGAAGCGGAGGAATCCGAGGCAGCCGCAGCCGCATAAAGCGATCGCCTTAGAGCAGCCGCCTCAGCGCGTGCCGCGTACTAGCTCTTTCGCGGCACCTCGCGGCGGCGCC
>NZ_JBHNSQ010000050.1:0-20004 GCF_059085665.1 Actinotignum sp. usb-actsch-213 | reverse complement strand
CGACACGCCCGATCCTGCCCGAGGGAGGCAGTGAACGCTTCCCGGCTTGTGGTGCTGCCGTGCCCGCACATACTTCCAACGTGGGCCATCGGCACGTTCCGGCGTGAGAACTCCCGGGCCCGGCATGGAACCCGATGCTTAGGAGTGGGAAATTTCCACTCCTTCGCGGACAACCGCCAGCGGGGTCATCGCCTCAGTCCAGGCGACAAGATTGACCGGCTTGCCCGGGGTGAAGTCCACCGTGACTCCGGGAGCATCCCAGGTGCCACCGGCGTAGACCGGCCCGGCCACCGTGGCCCGGACCAGCTGCGGGAGCGTCAGCTTCCCGCGCCCGGCAAAGAGGGCCACCTGATCAGCCAGCACCGAAGCACCGCCGGCTAGAGTATCGGTACCTTCCAAGTAGCAGGCGCCGTCGCGCACTTCCACCGCGAGTCCGCCCAGGGTGTACTTCCCGGGAGGCATACCGGCCGCGGCCAAAGAATCCGTAACGAAGAAAGCCCCGGGAATACCCAGCTGGCCCGCGCCGGCACCCGCGGCGCCCGCCCCGTTTCCGGCACCGTGCGCACCTGCGAACCCGGCCCCGAGATCCGGCTCATCAAGGTAGGCCACCACATCCTCAACAAGATCCGGATGCACGTGGTAGCCATCGGCAATCACCTCAGCGCTGATGAAACCGCGCCGCGCCGCCTGAATGTACTCACGGATCGGGCCGGGTGCCCGGTGCGTGAAAGCCGTCATCGCGTTGAAGAGGTGCGTTACCGTTTGTGCGGCTTCCTGCCCGACGGCGCTACCGCTGCCATCACCCAGCGCCGCCAACGGCGTGTACCCGTGCCGGCGCGCCACCTCCAGGGTGCGCGCAATTTCGGCCCGGGTAACCGCACCGTCCCCGTGGGAATGCCCCCAGGACGGCTTACCGCCGTACTCAAGCAGCAGCTCGGCGGCCCGCTGGGCACCTTCCGCTTCCGGGGCAACGGTCATCGTCTTAATCCAGCCACGCCCGGCTTCCAGCCAGGAACGTAGCTCGGCCTCATCCACCGGGCGGATCACCTCGGGATTTTGCGCCCCGCACTTTTCCCGCGAAATATACGGGCCTTCCAGGTGAATACCGGCTAGCTCCCCGCGTTCGCAGAACGGCACAAGCGCCTCAATCTGCGGCAGCGGATCCGCCAGCGAAACCAAGGAAGCGAACATCGCCGTGGTCCCCCCGCGCTGGTGGGTACGGATCGCGGTAGCGATCTCCTCTTCCGTATAGTTATCCGGGAACGCGAAACCTCCACCGCCGTGGCAGTGAATATCCACGAGGCCGGGGGTAATAACATGTGCCCGGCGTACTTGCGGGTTATCAGCGCCCAGCCCGAAAGCCTCCGCGGCCCGAGCTTCGATTCCGCGTGATTCCCGCTCCGCAGCCAGCCCCGCGGTTACCGCGGCGGCCTCCTCAGCGGTGAGAACCCGGGCCAGCGTACCGGCGTCGTCGGTCTCAATGCCGTACCCAACCTCGCGGCCGTACCCGTTGAGAACGCGCCCCAGATAAAACACTTAGATCATCTCCCAACGCGCGCGGTACAGGTCCGTCAGCTTGAGCTGCGCGGCGGCCTCTTCATCCAGGAGCACGGTGACATCCGGGTGCATCTGAATAATCGTGGCGGGCCAGAAAGCGCTGATGGGGCCTTCGCACAGCTCGCGCACCGCATCGGCCTTATTGGCACCGAAGGCGAAGAGCACCAGCTTCTTCGCTTCCATAATGGTGCCCAGGCCCTGGGTGATGCAGCGGGTCGGGACGGCTGCTTCATCACCGTCGAAGAACCGCGCATTGTCCTTGATGGTCTGCGGGGCCAGCGCCTCCACGTGAGTGCGCGACACCAGCGAACCACCCGGCTCGTTGAAGCCGATATGCCCGTCCGCGCCGATGCCAAGGATCTGCAAGTCCACGCCGGCCGCGCCGATCTTGGCATCATATTCGGCGGCTGCTACCTGCGGATCCGGGTTCTGCGCATCGGGAGTATTGAGCCCTTCCTCGGTCAGACCGGTCTTGTCATCCCCCACCAGGTTGCGGCGCAGCACATTGCGGTAAGATTCCGGATGCTCCGGATCCAGCCCCACGTATTCGTCCAGCGCGAAAGCTTTGGCGCCGGAAAGATCAAATTCGCCGGCCGCGTGGGCTTCGCGCAGCGCCGCGTAGAGGAGATCCGGCGTGGAACCGGTGGCCACCCCGAGTGTCGCCTTCGCGTTCCGCGCGAAAAGATCCTGGATAATACGTGCGCCCTCGCGGGAGGCTTCGTCCGCGGTGGCGAAAATTCCGATATGCATGAGATTCGTCCTTTCCCGGGCGCGTTTCACGTGAAACGCGGCAGTGGTCAGTGCTCGCGGGCCCCGCGTTTCAATCACGCGCGGGAACCCAAGTGAAGTTTTAGTTTTCGACGGCTTCGCGGAACCACGTGGTGATCGTGGTCGGGTGCGTAATAGCAGTTCCGACGACGGCCGCCCAGGCACCGGCTTCCATAACAGCGCGCGCCTGCTCCGGAGTGTGGATACGCCCTTCGCAGACCACCGGGATCTCCGGGAATTCTGCGACCATCTGAGCCAGCAGCTCAATATCGGGGCCGTCGGTCTTCGGGCGGTCCCCGGAGTAGCCCGCCAGGGTGGTTCCGAGGATATGGCAGCCGGCCTGAGCCGCGGCGCGGGCATCATCAATCGAACCGCAGTCCGCCATGACGAGGGCGCCGTCGTCGAGAAGAGCAGCCACGGTTTCCGCGAAGCTCAAGCCATCCGGACGCGGACGGGACGTGGCATCGAGCGCTACGATATCGGCGCCGGCGCTGATGCAGGCGCGGGCATGGCGCAGGGTCGGAGTGATGAAAACGCCTTCGTGCCCCTCTTTCCACAGGCCGATGACAGGCACTTCCACCTGGCCTTTAATCGCGGAAATATCCGCCAGGCCCTGGCAGCGAATCGCCGCCGCTCCCCCGCGCTCGGCGGCGAGGGCCATCTGCGCCATCGTTTCGGGGTGGCGCAGCGGTTCACCCACGTACGCCTGGCAGGACACAACGAGGTGCCCGCGGAGAGATTCGATCATCGGATGCACGATAACTCCTAAGTTATAACGAGAAATGCAGAGTTGTAGTTATGCGGCGCGCTTCGTGCGGCCGGCGCTCCCAGCGCGGCCCGCGCAGCCCGCGGCGAGACGGTTCGGCGCTCCTAGCGCGCCACCCGCACGCCACGTTAACCGGCGGCGTGCAAGAAATGGACGGCCGCGCCGATAAGGGGGGCCTGCGATCCCAGGCTACCCTCCACAATCGGGGTGGCGGCGGTGCCCACCATGGCATCGCGCCGGTAACCCTCACGCAGCGCCTCCATCCAAAACTCACCCACGTGAATAAGCGAGCCAGACAGGATAATAACGTCCGGGTCAAAGGAATTAGCCAGCCCGCCCAGGGTCTGCCCGAGCGCGAAAGCACCGTCGGTAAACACCTCGCGCGCGAACATATCGCCCGCGTCCACGAGGGCTTTCAGTTCTCGACCTCCCCGGACGACGACGGGGCGCTGCGCGCCCGGGGCCTTCCGGTAGGCACTTTCGGGAACATCGGCGATCCCGGTGAGGGAAGCCGCTGCCGCGGCAGCGTAACTCGCGCCCTCCACGTGCGCTTCAGCTTGGCGCTTGGCGTAGAGGCGGGCCGCCCCGCTACCCGAGGCCACTGATTCCACGTGGCCATCGCGCCCGCAGGAGCAAACCAATCCGGCGGCATAAGGATGGTGAATATGACCGAAGTGGCCGGCCACCCCGTGCGAACCGAAAAGGATCCGTCCGTCAATAACGGCCGCGCCGCCCAGCCCGGTTCCCACAGCGATAACAAGTGCGGTACGCGCACCGGCGCCCGCCCCGTACGTTGCTTCCCCGAGGGCGTGCCCGTGCACGTCATTGAGAACCCGCACCGGCAGGCCGCAGCGTTCGGCAAGATGCGGGCCGAGGGGCTGACCGCCCCAGCCGGGCATGGTGTCCGTGGCGGAGGTAATGCACCCGGTCTCCACGTCCACCACTCCGGCGCTGGCGATAGCAATTCCACTCACCGGCGTTCCGGCGGCACTGGCTGCCGCGATCTGGCGTTCCGCGAAATCTGCGATATCCGCCAGCACCCGGGCTCCACCACGCCGCGCCTCGGTTGGAATACTGGCCTCGAGGGAGATGCGCGGGGCATCACCGCCCGGGGCGGTGGCCGCAAAGGTCACCACCGCCCCCGCGATTTTGGTTCCCCCGATATCCAGCCCGAGCAGCGAAAACTCGGAGCCGGGCTGGAACGGTGCTACCTTCATGAGTGCTCCTTAGAGCAGCCCGCAGCTGGCGAGCACGCCGCGAATAGCTTCGACGTTCTCACCTTCGAGGGCCTTGACGGGCCGCGGCATCTGGTTAGAGGCGATAACCCCCAGTTCCTTCATGGCCGCCTTGAAGGCGCCCACGCCGGCCGCGAAGCCCTGCACGCCCTTGGGCACCATGACGATGCGCATGAGATGGGCAAGCTCGTCCTGCAATTCAGCAACGCGCTTCCAGTCCCCGGCCTGCGCCGCATCCCACTGCTCCACGTAGGGGCGCGGTGCCACATTAGCCAGGCCCGGAACGGATCCGTCCGCGCCGCCCATGTAGGCGCCATCCACAACCACTTCGTGGCCCGTGAGGATGTTGAGAGGGTTACCGGCGGCCTTGTTCTCCTCCAGCAGGAAGCGGAAGTTAACGTCGTCGCCAGAAGAATCCTTGACACCGGTCAGCACGCCTTCGCGCCCCAACCGCATCAGCAGGTCAATGGAGAGCTTCTTGTGCACGCACACCGGGATGTCGTAGGCGAAAAGCGGCAGGTCCACGGCATCGCGGATGTAACGGAAGTTCGCTTCGATTTCCGCTTCCCCACCCAGCGCGTAGAAGGGCGCCGTTGCGACGATGCCGTCCACCCCGATGGCCTGGGCATCACGCGCGTGCTCAATCATGCGCTCGGTTTGCATATCGATAATGCCGGCGAGCACCGGAACACGCCCGTTAGCAACTTCCACCGCGGTTTCGAGGATTTCACGACGCCGCGCATCGGTGCTGAACACCACTTCGGAGGTTGAGCCGAGCACGAACAGGCCGTGCACTCCGGCGTCGAGCATCCGGTTGAGCGAGCGTGCGAAAGACTCCTTATCGAGTTCGCGTTCTTCGGTCAGCGGCGTAACTGTCGGGGGGATAACGCCGCGGAAACGAGGATCTGACATGGGACTATGCCTCCAATTTCGGGTGAAGCAGCGAGGGCGCCGCTGCCAATAGGGTTCTCGTGTAGTCATTTTGCGGATTGTGGAGCACGTCCTTGGCGTCTCCCCATTCCACGATCTCTCCGTGATTCATCACCGCGATCTTGTCCGATACGTAACGCACCGTCTGAATATCGTGGGTGATGAAAACCATCGCCAGCCCCAGATCCCGCTTGAGATCGGTGAGCAGGTTGAGGATCTGGGCGCGCACGGACACGTCCAAGGCTGAGGTGGGTTCGTCCGCGATGATCGCGTCTGGGCCCACAGCCAGCGCACGGGCAATAGCCACGCGCTGACGCTGTCCACCGGAGAGCTGCCCGGGCAGCGCGTCAAGCGCCGATTGGGGCAAGCCCACCATGCCGATAAGGTCTTCCACGCGGCCGTAGCGTTCCTCGCGAGTGCCGATCTTGTGGACCGTCATCGGGTCGAGGAGCTGGTCACGTACGGTCATACGCGAGTTAAGCGCCGTGGCCGGATCCTGGAACACCACCGAGACCACGCGGCCGATATGGCGGCGCTGGGCAGCGGTACGTTTCGTGACTTCTTCACCCTTGAAAAATACCTGGCCGCCGGTGGGGGACTGGAGTCCGCACATCACGTTCGCCGTCGTCGACTTACCGGAACCGGATTCGCCAACGAGACCGATGGTCTGGCCGGGCATCAGGGAAAGGTTCACGCCGCGTACGGCGCGCACCTTATTCGGATTGAAGATGGAACCGGTACGGGTGCGGAAGGTGACATCAACGTCGCGCAACTCGATAATCGGTACATCGGAAAGGGTAGGCCGGTCCGCTACGGACGCACCGGCAGCGTGACGAGCTTCGGTATCCAGAGTTGTCATGATCTTTCCTCCTTCGTCACTTCTGGGCATCCGGGCCGGCTGCGCCATCGGCGGCTTCGCCAGCAGTGTGAGCTGCGGCGCCGGTGGCGGTCTCGGCAGCGCTGGACGCGCGCAGCGATTCCTTGGGCACCAGGTTGGTGGTGGCCGGGTCCGGAGCGTCGGGCTGGGCGGCGTAGAAGTGCCACGTCTCGCCCACACGTTTCATAATCGGGCGGGTGTCCAGGCCCACCGTCGGGTGCGAGGACCGCGGGGCGAAACGATCGCCCTTCGGGAAGTCGCGCGGCGAGGGAACCGTGCCGGGCACCTGGTGGAGCCGGCCGGCACCCGCTTCGATGGAAAGCACGGAACCGAGCAGACCGCGAGTGTATTCGTGGTGCGGGTCGGTGAGCAGTTCCTTCGTGGATGCCTGCTCCACAACCTGACCGGCGTACATGACGGTAATCGAGTGGGCCACTTCGGCAACGAGCGCCAGATCGTGGGACACGAAGACCATCGCGAAGCCGAGCTCCTTGCGCAGGCGGTTGAGAAGCTCCACCACCTGGGCCTGAACCGTCACATCAAGCGCGGTGGTCGGTTCGTCCGCGATCACCAGCTTCGGGTCACGGGTGAGCGCCATGGCGATAAGCACGCGCTGGCGCTGGCCACCGGAAAGTTCGTGCGGGTAGGACTCCAGGGTCCGCTTGGGATCCAGGTCCACCAGCTCGAGGAGCTCTTCGGCGGTGCGGGTGCCCCCGCGGCTGGTCAGCTGCTTCATCTGTGCCTTGATGAGCATGGACGGGTTGAGGGAGGACAGGGCGTCCTGGTAAATCATCGCGATCTCATGCCCGCGCAGCTCGTTGTGCTGCTTGGGGGTGAGCTCGAGGAGGTTCTGCCCGTTGAACATAATCTCACCGCTAATATCGGCGGACTTATCGAGCAGGCCCATAATCGCCAGGGAGGTAATGGACTTACCGCACCCGGATTCACCCACGAGACCCATCGTTTCACCGGCGCGCACATTGAAGGACACATGGTCTACCACATTGACATCGCCGTGGCGCGGGAACTTGATGCACAGGTCGCGCACTTCGATAACCGGTGCCTCCTGCGAGGTGGGTTCGAAGCGGTCGGTACGCCGTTCTTCTGCGTGGCGCAGTTCCTCCAGACGCTGGACCAGCGCATCGTGCTGGGCGGCGTAAGCGGCCACCGGATCCACGAGGAGACGATCCTCTTCACGCTTGGCATTAACGTCCACGTTATCGGGAACGGCCGCGGCCTTCGGGGCCGCCACCATGGCGTCCGTGAGACCTTCGGAGAGGATGTTGAGGCAGAGCACCGTGATCATAATGGCAAGGCCCGGGAAGAGCGCCTGCCACCACCGGCCCAGGAGCACGCCGCCGCGAGCGTCGGCGAGGATATTACCCCAGGTGGGTGTGGGTTCGGCGATGCCGGCCTGGATGAAGGACAGCGAGGCTTCGAAGACAATCGCGTCGGCCACGAGCACGGTGGTGAACACCATGACCGGGGCGATACAGTTGCGCGCCACGTGCTTGATAAGGATCCAGGGAGCCCGCGCGCCGGAAACGATGACCGCGCGCACGTAATCTTCACCGTATTCGCTCATAACATTCGCGCGCACCACGCGGGTGATCTGCGGAATGTAGAGGAAGCCGATCGCCATGATGATGACGGGCAGGGTATTGCCGAATACCGAGACGAACACCGCGGCCAGCGCGATGCCGGGGAAGGACATGATGATGTCCATGCAGCGCATGATCACTTCGGAGATCCACTTGCGGGAGACCGCGGCCAGCGCACCGAAGATCGCACCGAAGAAGAGCGCGAAAGCGGTAGCGGCGAAGCCGATAACCAGCGAGTAGCGGGCACCGTAGATCATACGGGAGAGAATGTCACGGCCCTTTTCGTCAGTACCGAAGAGGAAATCACCATTGGGTGCCTGGCGGGCAACTTCAATTGCCTGCGGGTCGTGCGGGGAAATAAGGGGTGCGAAAACGGCCGCGAGGGCAATGAGCACCAGAACGACGACGCACAGCTGGGCGCCGCGGGTCATATTGCGGAAACGCTTAAACCGGACACCGGGGCGTTCCATCTTTTCCGTGAGTTTACGCCTCATGATTAGACCTCCCGGATACGCGGGTTGATCAGCACGTAAAGCATGTCAACCACAATATTGACGACGATGAAGGCCAAGGCCACCACGAGGACCACGCCCTGCACCAGGAGGGGGTAGTTCTGCTGGACGCCTTCGAGGATAGCCATACCCATGCCGCGCATGTTGAAGATAACTTCAATAACCACAGCGCCACCCATGAGGTAGCCGATACGTAGACCGAGCACGGTCACCGGGGAGATAAGGGCATTGCGCAGCACGTTGCGGGAAACCACCACGCGCTTGGGGATACCTGCACCGATAGCGGTACGCACGTAGTCCTTATCGAGTTCCTCCACCATCGAGGTACGAATAACACGGGTGAGGGAACCGGCCACCGGGACACCCAGGGCGATAGCCGGCAGCGCCATGCGCGCCAACCAACCGGCCGGGTCTTCACTGAAAGCCGGGAGCGCGCCGGATGCCGGAAGCAGAGGCATATTGACGGAGAACGCCAGGATCATAAGAACGGCCAGCCAGAAGGAAGGCGTTGCGATGAAAGCGATGGAGAAGACGCGGATGATCTTGTCGGGCCACTTATCGCGGTAGAGCGCGGCAATGACACCGAAGACGAAAGCGAGAATAACGGCGATAATAAGGCCGAGGAAGGTCAACTGCATGGTGATGGGGAAGGCCTCACCCACGCGCTCGGCCACCGAAGCTTGGTTGGCGCCGTACGTGCCCAGGTCGCCCTGCACGAAGTTGACGAGGAAGTTCCAGAACTGAGCGAGCCAGGGATCATTGAGTCCCATGGCCTGACGGTAGGCTTCCAGAGCTTCTTCAGATGCCCCTTCACCGAGGGCCGAATAGGCCGGATCGATCTTAGAGAAGGACATCAGGAAGAAGACGAGGAAGGCAACGCCCAGAACCATGATCGGAAGCACCAGCAGGCGGCGCCCGATGAGTCTGAGAAGGTTGTTCACTGCAATATCTCCTCGGGGCTGCGGCGCCCCGCGTTGACTATTTGAGGGAGTATTTGGGCAAAGCTCGGGCCGGGGGTGGGGTTTACACCACCCCCGGCCCTCGCATTACCGTGTGTTCTTTGAACCAGCGCCGCGCGTGTCGTCAGCGCTGAGTCACGCGATTATTTACTTTCCAGCCGCGGCGCCAGCGTTGATGAAATCAAGGCCGGTCGTCGAGATCGGGGAGAAGTTGGTGACCTTGTCCGGGTAGTACGCGGTCAGCATCTGACGGTGGAAGAGCGGGTAGAGCGGAACTTCTTCGGATACCAGATCGAAGGCCTTGTTCCATTCCTGCTGCTGGGCGTCGCCTTCAAGGGTGACAGCCTTATCCATGTACTGGTGCAGTTCCTTGAACTTCTCGGAGCCACCCCACTGGGTGCGCTTCTTGGTCCAGGTGTTATCGCCGTACCACCAGCTGAGCAGGAGGTCGGGGTCCTGACCGAAGACCGAGGGATCGCCGGGGGCGAGAGCAACATCGAAGGTCGGGTTATCGACGTCCAGGTTATTGGCGTAGAGCGCCGAGGAAGCCTGGGATTCGATGGTCGCGTTGATACCAACGGCAGCCAGATCGTTCTTGATCTGCGGAGCCAGTGCGGTGATCCACGGGTGATCGGTGGTCAGCAGCTTGATGTCGAGGTTCTCAACACCGGCTTCCTTGAGCAGTTCCTTGGCCTTCTCAGGGTTGTACTTGTAGACCGTGGAAGCTTCGTGGAAGTTCGGATGGCTCTCCGGGAGGAAGGACTTGGCGGCCTTCGCATTACCCGAGAGCGCGTTGGAGATCAGCTTCTCAGTATCAACAGCGTAGAAGAATGCCTGGCGCACCTTGTTGTTATCAAGCGGAGCCTTCTTGGTGTTGAAGAGCAGGAAGGGCAGGTTGAAGCCCTGAACCGCGTCAATCACACCGCCGGCACCCTTGATAAGAGCTTCGGCATCGGCCGGGGCCGCTTCGATAACATCCACGGTGCCCTGCTGGAAGGCGGTGGTACGAGCGGTATCGTCCTTGAGGATCTCCCACTGCATCGCTTCCGCGGTGGCCGGGAACTGCCCGTTGTAGTTCTCATTCGGGGAGAACTTGATGTGGGCGCTGGTGATCTCATCGTACTTCCACGGACCGGTACCCATGGGCTTCGAGGTCAGCTCATCATCGCTCATCGAAGCCGGAACGATCTTGACGAGGGCCAGACGTTCCTTAACCAGCGAGAAGGGATGCTTGAGGTTGATGGTGACAGTCTTGTCATCCTTCTTCTGCACGTTGTCAATGAAGCTGAGCATCGGCAGGTAAATATTGCCCTCAGCGGTGGACCGCTCGAAGGACTTGACCACGTCATCCGTGGTCACCGGGGTGCCGTCCGAGAACTTCGCGCCGTCACGCAGCGAAACTTCGTACTGGGTATCGGTCACCTTGGTGGGCGCATCTTCCTTGGCCAGAGCGCGGTAGGGCTTGTAGTCGTGGTAATCCAGTTCGTACAGACCCTCCACCACGTGCATATTCGCGCCGGTTGCCAGCGCGGACGAGGTAGACGAAGGATGGTAGTTATTGGATTCATAGGCGGCTGCCGCGCGAATGGTGCCACCCTTTGCCGGCTGTCCCGAGGGAACTGCGGCCTTCTCGGGTGCATCTCCACCGCTCTTGCCGGTGTCAGATCCACCGCCACCGCAGCCGGACAGCGCCAGCACACCAGCGGCCAGCACGGCCGTGGCCTTGGCGCCCCACTTCATGCGTGTCATTGAAGTGTCCTCTCCTTTGAGTTCTTCCGGAAATTCACTGCCGAATTTCCGCTATTTTTTCGCGTGCGACAACCATCTTTAGCGTCGCGTACCTATGACTCTAGATTGTCTGACAACTTTGTGCAAGCCCGGTATCTGGCTTGTGAGTAAACTGTGACCAATTTGTGATGAACCTGGAAAGCGGGACGGTCGGCGGCTGGGTGCACCCCGCGCGGCGGCGGCCGCGCGGGCGTCGTCGTACCACGCCGAAACCACCTCGAAACTGCCCCGAACGGAATGAAAGTGCGCGAAAACGAGCGTAACGTGACCCTTTTCAATATTTCTGCGCGCATCTTTTGAAAACATCCGTTTTCCGATACCTTAGGTGTCATGATGCCCGACGACGCGCAGTCACATGCCACGCAGGGCGCTATGCGGGCCACCGGCGGCCACACCGGTTCCGGCTCGGATCGCGCCGATTTGGTCATGGACGCTTTGAAACAACGAATTATTGAAGAACGCCTACAACCCGGCGCGAAGCTCCCCACCGAAGCGAAGCTGTGCCGGGAACTCGGGGTGTCACGTTCCTCGGTGCGCGAGGCCCTGTCCAAGCTGGCGGCGCTAGATATCGTTACCTCGCAGCGCGGGAAGGGCACCCAGGTGGCGAATATGTCCCTCTCCCCGCTGGTGGAATCTTTGCTGCTGCGTTCCTCCGCACGGGCCGGCGCCGGTACGGGCGCGGTGGAAAGCGTGGCCCAGCTGCGCGAATATCTGGACCTGGGGATGGCGGAAGGCGTGGTGCGGGCACTGTCGGGCACCCATCACGATAACCTGCACGACATCGTGGCGCGGATGACCGAAAAAGCACTGCGCGGGGAAAATTTCGAGCACGAAGATATTGAGTTCCACATTGCGATGACGTCCGCGCTCGATAACGAGGTCGCGTTAGAGATGGTCACGGCACTGTGGGTGGTGCACTCTATTGCGCTGCGCGATTTAGACGACGACGTTGACGAACTCCTCCTCGAAACCGCTCAGGCACATAAACGTATTATTCAGGCCGCCGAAGATGGTGATATTTTCGCGTATCGCGGGGCAGTCATTGACCACTACCGGCCCCTCAATATGATTATTGACCGCCATGAAGCAGCTCAGCAGCACGCGAATTCCGGGGGAAGCACGGAAAGTACACTCGGGGATTCCGAGGATCCGGAAGCCCCGCCAGAGGCGCTTACCGCTCAGGCCGCTACCCAGCAGCACGAGGCTGAGCGCGCCGAAAGAGCCGAGCGCGCCGCGGATATTGCCGCGCGGGCACAGCGAGCCGCCTCCTTTGCCGATATCGCGGATCCAACGTCGCGGGTTTCCGGGGTGTTGTGACGGGGTCAAGTTTTTAGTCACAGGACTTGCACACCGTGCTTATAATCGACTACATTGAGTAGTAATCGTTCAGCCCGCCTCGACTCCGGTCGGGAGTGGGCTGGATCTCTTTTTACCGCTTCTAGGGGCAGCGTTGACCAAGCAGGTGAAGCCAGCCGCAACCATTGATGAGCATATTGGCCTGCTGCGTGACCGCGGCATGGATGTTGATGCCGCTTTAGCTCGGCAATGGTTAACCAATGTGAGCTACTACCGCCTGTCAGCATATTGGTATCCGGCTCGTATCCTCATGCCCAACGGACACCGCCGCGACATCTTTGCACCAGGCACCACGTTTCTGGCCGCAGTTGAGCTTTATGAGGCGGATAGAAAACTCCGCACACTTGTCCACGACGGCATGGAACGCATCGAGATTACAATGCGGACTCGCATCGGAGAAGTGCTATGCGTAGACGCCCCCTTAGGGTATACCAACCCTAGCTACTTTCGCCCATCTTTCAACCATGAAAAATGGATGGCAACGGTGCAGAAACGGGTTGCCAGAGTCGGGCAAAACAATGAAGCAATCAAACATTACCGCGACGAGTACGACGGAAAGTACCCATTCTGGGTTCTAGCTGAAATACTCGATTTTGCGGATATTTCACGACTATTTGAAGGCCTTCCCGCCAAGGAACAACGTGAAATTTCCAGAGGGTTGAACATTGACATTTACCTTGAAACCTTGTCGAAAAACCAGCAACGAAAAGCGAAAACACAACCACCTCTGATGCGTTGGCTGGAGCAACTAACTGTGGTTCGTAATATCTGTGCTCATCACGGACGTCTGTGGAATAAATCCTTCGTCCCAGCGCCGACCGCAGCATTACGGACCCTGTCTGAATTCGAGTCGCTTCCCGAAGGCCAAAGCGAAAAGGTCTTCGGCGTGCTGACAGTGATGGCACATTTGCTTCGCGTCACTTCTCCCGGAACAACTTGACCCGACAAGATTGCCCAGCACATCAAGAGCGCTTTTTTGACTAACCCCCTGGTACACCCCACCAGCCTGGGCCTACCTGCGGGTTCGTTCCAATCGCTATAATCAGAGCGGTACTCTCTAGGAAAAGTACGTGCCGACTGAGCTGCGCCGTCGTACCGAAGCGCGGAGAAATAGACCCGCCACGGCCGCGACATCCACCAAAACAACGTTCCACAGCATGACCACAACGTCGTTCTGCATGCCCGAAACACTGTTTTATGTGACCGGAACGCTGTTCCGCTGAGCATTCTTGTCTGACAACAACTTTCCAAGTGCGGAGTTGCTGTGCTATTTTCGTTTTTGTCTGACAACAGCGTCAGGCGAGACGATGATGTATGCCAGAAAGGTAATAGCACAATGTCAACTCCTCACCCCCGGCGTGGGTGGAAGGCATTCGCGGCACTATCTGCCACGGTTGCCCTCACGGTCACGCCGTTGACAGCGTGGGCTAGCCCGGGGGAAGAGTCCCCCGCAGCCAAGCCTGCCCCCACGGAAACTCTCGACACCGCAAAACCGCCAACACCTAGTCAAGACCAAGATTCTACCAAATCTTCATACATGAAGATAACTTTCGAGCGTATTGACGATGGAGATGAAGGCTCCGTACGAATTGGGGAAGAACTACGCTTCGCCGTGACGTACACCAACACATCGGACCAAAAAATCACGGCCTTCCCTTATCAATCGAACCTCAAGGGCTTTCTGCCAACAAATGCACCGAATTGCCGCTGGGGAGATTTAAAACCTGGCGAAACACAAGGCTGCTCATCAATCACATATACCGTCACCGAAGATGATGCCGAAGAGGGCGCCTTTACCCCCTATGTGGTGTTCCGCGCCACTAAGGACCGCAACGGAACAGAAGTTCTCCAAGATAACATTCGTGCGGAACTCCCCGAATTAGTAGTGCTTAATGAGCACATTAAGGATCAGCCGGACCCTTCCACCATCCCCACTGATCGCAAGGACATGAAGACTGTACGCTTGGCAAAGAAAGGCGATAAGCCGAATCACTGCTACCGTATCCCCGCACTCACCCAAGCAAAGAACGGCTGGATCCTCGCGGCTTATGACGGTCGCCCCGGTTCTTGCGCAGATTCACCCAACCCGAATCACATCACCTTGCGCATTTCTAAGGACAAGGGAAGATCCTGGGAAGCACCAAAAGAAATTCTGCAGGGCAAGGGAAGTATCCACGACTCCGATAAGTACGGTTACTCCAATCCTTCCTTCGTGGTGAATGAGGAAACCGGGCGTATTTTCCTGTTCTCGGTGTTCTCCTACGACAAACGTTTCCAGGATTCTCAGCCCGGCACCGATTCCAACGACCGTAACGTGCTGCACGCTCAGTTTATCTACTCCGATAACCACGGAGAGACCTGGTCCGACCCGCGCATTATCACCAAGGACATCACCTTCGATGAGAATATTCGCTCCCGCTTCGCGGCCTCCGGCGCTGGTATCCAGCTCAAGTACGGCCCGCACAAGGGCCGCCTCATCCAGCAGTTCACCATGACTATGCCGAATGGCAAGGGCTACGCCGCCGTCTCCGTCTACTCGGATGACAATGGCGCCACCTGGACCCCCGGCCAGCCGGTCTACGGGAACATGGACGAGAACAAGGTCGTGGAGCTTTCCGACGGCACCGTCATGCTCAACTCGCGGTCCTCGGACGGCATTATGGCCCGCAAGATCGCCTTCTCGAAGGACGGCGGCCAGACCTACACCCCGATGCAGGTTGAATGGCAGCTGCCCGACCCGCGCAATAACGCTTCGATTATCCGCGCGTTCCCGAACGCTCCGCAAGGCAGTGCGCAGGCGAAGATTTTGCTCTACTCCTCGTCATCCGCGACCTCGCGTTCAAACGGTCTCGTGCGTATTTCGTACGACGACGGGCGCACGTGGTCAGTTGGTAAGCAATTCAAGCGCGGTGCCATGTCCTACTCCACGATGTGGGCGTTGCAGGACGGTCGCTACGGTATCTTCTACGAGGGCGATAACAATGACATGCTTTACGCTCATTTCCACCTGGATTGGTTGAACTCCCTGCCCGTTTCGGCGGTACCGGCGGATAACGCCAAGGTATATCGCGGCAAGTCGACGATTCCGCTCTCTATCACGAATACCGGCGGCGAAGCACTCGGCAACCTCGTAGCAACTCTGACGGAACTCCCCTCCGGTTGGAGTGCCGAAGCTGTAACGGTTGAGAACCTCAAGGCTGGAGAAACTCGCATTGTGCAGGTGCCAGTTACCATCGATAAAATGGCACTCTCCAATAAGCAGCCCTACAAGATCCCCTTCCGCCTTACCTCTGGAGATAAGGTAGCAGTCAACGGATTTGCCGAAGCCACTCTGGCAGACAGGGTCTGCGAATCAAAGCCCGAATTAGTGGACGGCATTAGTCTCGCTAACGCACTTCCTGAGGAAACACGTCAAGAAAACAACGGGGCAGCTAACCTACTTGACGGCAATCTTGACACCATTTGGCACACGCCCTGGAGCGAGCGCATCAAATTGCCGCTGGATGTCGATCTCAATCTGCCCAAGGCTGAGAACATCGGGCGCGTGGACGTGTACCCGCGTATGGCAGGTGGCAATAACGGACGCATTCGCAGTGCGGAACTGTGGGCCGGTAAGGATGCCGCGAGCGCGGTTAAGGTTGCCGAAGGGAATTTCAAGGATTCGACTGATCCAGCCACTTTCCTCTTTGACGCCAAGGACACTAAGTTCCTGCGACTGCACATTACGGGAACCTATGGAAACGTCCGTAATACACTGGCCTCCGCCGCGGAAATCAAGGTTTACCGCATGACTGAAGTGAAAGACGGTTGCGTTGAGCCGACACCGGATCCGACTCCGGATCCCAGCCCGGACCCGGCACCCAAGCCCAACCCGAGCCCGGATCCCTCGCCTGCACCTTCGCCCGAGCCGACTCCGGGCACCGACCCGACTCCGGGCACTCCGGATCCGAGCCCGACTCCCAGCCCGGAACCGACACCGGACCCGAGCAAACCCGCGGTTCCCGAATCGCACGGTAACGCCAACTACCTCTCGAACTCGTGGACGTCCACAGTTGCTGATCTCGTCTTCTCCTATGGGCGCAGCGGCGACGAAGTCCTCGTGGGTGACTGGGATGGCGACGGCAAGGAAACCCTCGCCGTTCGCCGCGGCAACCAGTTCTTCGTGAAGAACACCCTGGGCGGCGGCAACGCTGACACCGTATTCTCGTACGGCAAGGCTGGCGACAAGGTCGTCGTGGGTGACTGGGATGGCGATGGCAAAGATACCTTCGCGGTTATTCGCGGCAATAAGGTGTTCGTGAAGAACTCCCTGACCAGCGGCAACGCCGATACCGTATTCTCCTACGGAAAGACCGGCGACAAGCTCATCGTGGGCGACTGGAACGGCGACGGCAAAGATACCTTCGCGGCCGTGCGCGGTAATCGTTTCTTCATCAAGAACTCCTTGGCCGGAGGTAATGCTGACGCAACCTTCAGCTTCGGCCGCGTGGGCGATGAGGTCATCGTGGGTGACTGGGATGGCGACGGCGTGGACACCGTTGGGGTGCGCCGCGGCAATGTCATCCATACCGCTGACGCAAACGGGAACACCACCGGAAGCCTCGCTTACGGCAGGACAAGCGATCAGCTCCTCATCGGTGACTGGGATGGCGACGGCATCGACACGCCTGGCGTGCGGCGCTAAGCGCTCCCCATCTCGCTGAAAAAAGCACCTCGCGCTGAGAAGCACCTCGCGGCGCGATAAGCGAGATACAAACCGGGGCCGGGTGGGCTGGATTTCCAGCTCACCCGGCCCCGTTGCGTGGCGTGCCACGCGGCTACGTTTCTGGTTTAGTTAGCGCAGTTCCTCGCCCGGGATCAGGTCCAGGTAGAGCGAGTTCTCACGTTCAAATACGACGGCGAGGTTATCAGCGAGCCACACCGCGTCGGAGTAACCGAATTCGCCCGGGCCCAGGGAGCGGAGCAGGCGTCCGGCGTCGTCAATAATAGCGCCGTTCTCCCGCGCGGTATCCAAATGCGGATGGATGAGGACGGTGCCATCTCCGCAGGTGATGAGCTTGGCATTGCAACCCGGATCGGGGAAGTTCAGGGGCTGCGGTTCAGACCAGCTCAGGCCATCGCTCGAGCGTGCCACCACGCGCCCACCGCAACCCTGGAGGCGGATATTCGCGATGACCTCTCCCCCGCATACCTCGAGGGTGGTTTCGTCCAGGCCTGGGGTACCCACCGGGCGGATCGGCTCGGAAATCGCCACAATCTTGCCTGCGCGCACATGCACCACGTAGATAACAGCCTCCCCGCCGCGGTTCGTCACGTATGGGAGAAGCGCGGTATCGCCCAGCAACGGGGTGGAGCCGGAGGTGGCGAAAAGACCATCGCAACGCAGCTCACTATAGAGCTCGTCGTCCACCCGAGTATGGCTCAGAGAATCTAGGCTGGTCCCCCAGGCAATCCAAGCTTCCAGCCGCGGGCCATCAAAACGGGAGCCGAAATAGCCGATTTCTTCCGAGGCGGCGTAGGCCAGAGTGATGCCGGCATCGTTCCCGGCGGCGGTTGGCGCTGCGGCATCCGCGCCCGTAGCACTGGCTACCGGAGCACCGGCCACACACGGATCCCCGCACACCGCAGGAGTTCCCGGAACCGGGAGCGGAGCGGAAAACTCAAGGTCCTGCGCGCGCAGCGGCGTGCCCGGCGCGGGGAGCTTGGCGGTGATATAGCAAATACGGTTGGGATTAGGCAGGTCGGCAGCCATTGCCCCACCCAGGTTTTCCCAGTCAAAATCCCCGCTCGGATGCGGGCGTTCATCGAAGAAGACGGTCAGCTGGTTATCGCGATGCAGCACGGCCGGGATGCGGAAATCGCGGTCGGCAGTACGGGTGACGAGAGCGCGGGCCGAACGGCCAGCCGCGGCGCCAGCGCTGGGCGCGGGGGCCTGCGCACGATCATTGTGCGGGTCCTTATGTAGAGAAGTCATGGCACCATCCTATGCGGTTGTCAGACTTAATGCCGCGGGCCGGGGTTGGGCTACCGCCGCGCACGTTTCCGCGGGATAACAGGACTGGTGAGCGGTAGGCGCGGCGTCGTCGCCCTTCATTCACGGCAGACAAGCGCCGGTGGTGCACACCACGTTTTGACAGAACCCCCGCGCTGTGTAAAATCCTGTGTGCAGCAAGCGAGGCCGGGCGGTACCACCCGCGTTTCCAGCTGTTCGCGTACAGCAACGATACCGATTCTTGACCGTTACTAGAGCTTGCACTGAAGACTTTTCTTGTTTTACGCTAGCGTTCAGCGGCCCATGACCGTGTGACACCCCCGGTGTTTCGTCCGGTACGACGACGCCACCCCCAACCCAACCTAACAGCAGCGCATATTTGCTTCATGCATGCCAAGCGCTGACTAATTCCTGACCGAATTTCCCCTGTGGGACCGAGTTGCGGAGGACGACGACTCTCATGACCACTCAATTGACTCACCTGACCCGGTGCACGCGTGAGGATATCCCCACCCTCGCCACTATCCGCCGCGCCATCGAAGAAACTATGGCCGCCGCCGGCAACACCCAGTGGCCGCTCGGCTCGCTGCCCGTATGGAAGATCGCCGAGCAGATAAACGCCGGCGAATTCTGGGCTTTGCGCGCGGCCGATGGCACTATCACCGCCGCTGTGCGCGCCCTGCATTCCGACCCGCTCATCTGGTTCGATGACATGCCCGCCCTCTACCTGCACACCCTCATGGCCAATCCGGCCGTTGAGGCGAAGGGCGCCGGGCGGGCGATCCTGGCCGCGATGGCCCAGCTGGCAGTCACCTACGGCTACGACCGAGTGCGCCTGGATTGCGTGGGTCCGCTGCGTGACTTCTACGCTCGCCAGGGATTTGAGGACACCGGCATGACCCATTCCGGTAACCACTCGGCGGATATGGATGCGCATCTGATGGAGCGCATCCTGCTGCCGGAGTTCACGCCGGTGGGTGAGTTTGGGGCTGTGCTCGAAGCAGCTGCGCCACTGGTGTAGCGGCGCGCGAAACTACGCTAAACTAGCCTTTTGCAGCCCGCGTGGGCGGCGCTGCTTGGAGAGTTGTCAGAGCGGCCGAATGAGACGGTCTTGAAAACCGTTGTGCGGCGACCCCGCACCAAGGGTTCGAATCCCTTACTCTCCGCATGCGATCTAGCCCTCAGGTTGAGAAATCGGCCTGAGGGCTTAGTTTTTGTTGAGCTGGCGCTGGAAAGTCGGGGAATGGTGGGGCTTGGAACGCTCCCCGTAGCCACTCTTGACCGGCCTTTAGGGGTACTTCGGGGGTACTTTTGGGGGTACAACCCGAGGTGTGGAGATTTGTACCCCCAAACCGGGGTACGCGACGAAAATAAAAGGGGCGATTTGAGGAACAGCGCCTCCGTTCGGGACTGCGAGATAGATTTACACGCTGATAGTATTGAGATGCCGGCGAAAAGAGGGTCAGGGATCCTCTTCCCCCACCGAGGGGATAGCTGGCTCCTACTTTTTACCCACCCCCGGCTACCCAATACTGGTAGCGAGCGGCTCAACATGGGTCAAGATGTTCTTCAATGTATGCCCCTGGGCGATGCTGCGGGGACATTTTCACGCGATGACGGCTCGGTGTCGAGCGCAAGTTTCTCGAACGGAAAGGCTTCTAGC